>PLST01000439.1:2570-3337 GCA_003164255.1 Acidobacteriaceae bacterium
TTTGGCGATTTGCAGCTTGTGAGAAAGGCCGGTGATCGCGCGGGCGTCAAATCGGACTTCGAGATCCTGGTGCGCCTCGCGGATGCCATGGGCGCCAACATCAAGGCGCTGGTCCCGTTTGGCAAAGGCGGAGTCACGGCGGACCTTGGCCAGTCGCGCGGTGCTCAGGCGGGCGAGGCTGACCGTCACGCAGTTTGGCTTGAGGCGAACGGCATGGAGCTGCGGCTCAGCCCATTCGATCCGCTTGCACTTCTGGACGAGATCGAACGGCTGGTTCCGGGGTACAAATTGGACCGCGTGAATTTGTTCGGCGGAAACCCGTCAGCGACCGAGCCAGGGGCAGGGTTGGTTCAGATCTCGGCTCCCGGCGATGCCGGCGCCGTGGTTCCAGCGCACGATACTCTTTTCACTTCAGGAACGCTGGGGAATTACAGTTCTGCGCTCAGTGAACTCAAACAGCACCAGGCGCACGATGTAGCAGCATCCGCAGCAGATTAGGTCTTGTTGAAACGTGGTTTTGAAATAATGAGCAGGCAGCATACGAATCTGATTCGATTCCGCTCCGCTCAAGTTGACAGCACTAGAAGAAGAGGCTGAAGGCAAGTGACGATTTTAGAGTTTTTCCTTTGGAGCCTGCTCAAAGTGGCCGTGGTCACGGTGGTGATGCTGCTTGGCGTTGCCTACACCGTGTTGCTGGAGCGCAAGCTCGTAGGCCGCATTCAGAATCGCTGGGGGCCCAGCCGCGTCGGTCCTTTTGGCCTGCTGCA
>PLST01000080.1 GCA_003164255.1 Acidobacteriaceae bacterium
GTCGCCTTGCGAAACGGGATGATTCCCGTATCGAGCCGATGAATCAGTGCACCCAACGAGAGAAAATCCAGCTCGCCATCCTTGCGAATATTCAATCCATGACTCATCGCACTCACTCTCCTGATTTTCGTACGAGTTTTTCTAAAGTTTGAAAACTGCAGGAATTATAAACTGGTCTGACCACTTGAGGAAACTTCATCCGGCATTTCCCTCGAGCTTCGTGACATCCCCAACCACTTGCTCCGGCGTCCACTCGTTCCCAGGGTAGAACGCGGCAACCTTCCCGTCGGGACCGATCAGTGTAGTCGAAAGCGTGTGCGTGATGGAATCGTCCGCTCCGTGCGTGATGCCCACGTCAAAAAACTTCGCCATTTCGAGCAGAACCGCCTTGTCCGTCGTCGTCGCAAAATCCCAGTGCGCAAACGCCTTTTTGTCATCGCTGCCGATATAGGTGACCCCGTAGGCCCGCAACCGCTCCGGCGTGTCATGCTCCGGATCGAAGCTCACGCAAATCAAATGCGTTTTCCCATAAAGCGCCGGATTCTTGGCCAGGGTTGCGTTGATCACAGCAAAGTTGTGCGTCACCAGCGGGCAGAAGTTCGGCAGCGGGCAGCGGGTATAGATAAACGTCAGCAGTACCGCTTTGCCCTTGAACTGACCCAGGTGAATCGCCCGCCCGTCCTGGTTGCGCAGCGCGAAATCCGGCACATGGTCGCCCGGCGCTGGAACGTGATAAATCACCGAGGGCTTGTAATCCGGCTTGGCCTGGGCCACCACCACAATGTGATCGAGCACTACTGTCTCTTCAGAGCTCTTCGACACGAGAACATCGGCGGTGATCACGTCGCCCGGATGCAGCTCGCTGATGATGCTCGGATCTTTGAGCTGGTACGGCATCGTCATCGCATCCATGAAGCCCGGAATCGCCTCATGATCCAGCACCACGATGCCGTGCGGCGCATCTGTCGACACCACCTTGCCGCGCAGATGGTACACGGTCACGTTGGCGCCCGATGGGGAATTGGGATTCTGGCCCGAGTGGCACCCGGCCAGCACGAACAATGCGAAGAGAGTGAAAGAAAGCAGTCGGCGAATCACAGTGCAAGTGTACAACTGACGGGCACATCAACCCCTTGCGGTTCCCTGCCCGGGAGCTGTCCGGGACAGCAGGCCCGCTCGAAATCACCGGTCAATAAAATGCTCAGATAGAATGAATCTGCCGGGAGCGCAAGAAAACATGCCTGAGAAAAAGGAACAGTACAAAGTTTTTGAAGCCCTTGATGCCTACTTCGAAGTTGTCATGAAAGGCTTGAGCGGACTCGTCGATGGCGATCACTATTTTGAGACTTTTGCTGAAGACGCAGTGTTTGAATCCCGCTATCAGTTTCCGGGCTGGCCTACGACCATCCGAGGCCGGACCAATTTAGAGGCGAGTCTCGCTGGCTATGGCAAATCCATCAGGGTTCACGCCGCCGACGCTCTGGTTGTCCATCGGTCTGAGGACCCGCACGTCGTCATCCTCGAATACGAGGTGCACGGCAAGATTGTCTCAAGTGGCGGGCCCTACGAGAACAGACTCATCTCTGTGATCACGATTGAGAACAGAAAGATTGTTCGATGGCTTGATTACATGGACTCTTTGGCAGCCTGGACTGCATTGAATCCTCGCTAGAAGGCTATTTACTTTACGCAGCAGGCAGAGTTGGTCAGCCGAAACACGGCTAAAGCATCAACCACTCGCCCTCGTCTTCGAGAACGTCCTCAAGCTGCTTGCCGCAGCCTGCCGGAGCCGACGGTCCCGCGCAGCCCTTCTTGTCGACGGCCTTCATCCGCGTCACAAACTGGTCGTTGGTCTTCAGCACTTCGTCGTGGCACTTTTTGGCAACGGCCATCAGCTGTTCCCAGCTTCCTTCCAGAACCATCCCCTTGCCGGTCGTCTTGTAGTGCAGGCCGCTCTGGTCGATGATCCTGCTCATATTCACGCTGCCCTCATCAACTGCTTTGCCCTTCACCGACACGCTCAACTCAAGAAGCATCTGAAGACTCCAATTCTCGCTACTCTCCATCAGATACTTCCAAACGCCTTTACCCACTGTGACCCGAAGCACACCTACTCGTGAGTTGACTCACTTGGAGTGAGAATGTGTGCTGACTCACTAAGCTCACAAACCAACTCAAGCTGACGCAGCAGTAACTTGTGAGGACGCTCACTTATCGGCAGATTTCACTCCACCCTTGGCTTTCCTCGCCTATCCGAGTGATAGCAGTCACTGAACTCTGGTTAGACCACTCCTAACTTGAGTAACTGAACCAGTCCTGAAGAGGACTACACACGAGGATCGACGATGGCAGCCACCGCAGCGCACCCAGTGGAACATGCACCCGACAGCGCAGAGCACATTTCCTTCGATCTGTCTGAGCTCATCCGCATGTACGACTTCACCGGAATGGTCGTCGTCGTCACTGGCGGCGCAGGGATCCTCGGCAGTGAAATCTCGCGTGCGCTTGCAGGTTGCGGCGCGCAGGTCGCCATCCTCGATTTGAATGTCGAACCGGCCAGGGCGCTCATCGCCGACCTCGGCGAGCATGGCAAGCAGGTCTCGCTCTTCCCGTGCGACGCGCTCAACAAGGACAGCATCACCCAGGCAGCTCAGGCTGTGATCGCCCAGTTCGGCAAAATCGACTGCCTCATCAACGGCGCCGGTGGCAACAAGGCCGCCGCCACCACCAGCCCCGACCTCAGCTTCTTTGATCTGCCCGCAGACGCGCTCCGCTGGGTCTTCGATCTCAACATTCTCGGCACCATGCTTCCCTGCCAGGTCTTCGGCAAAATCATGGCCGAGCAGGGGCACGGAACCATCCTCAACATCTCCTCGATGAACTCCTTCAGGCCCCTCACCCGCATCCCCGCTTACTCCGGAGCCAAGGCCGCCGTGAGCAACTTCACCCAGTGGCTCGCCGTGCACATGGCCCAGGAGTACTCGCCGCACATCCGCGTCAACGCCGTGGCGCCCGGCTTCTTCCTCACCAATCAAAATCGTT
>PLST01000119.1 GCA_003164255.1 Acidobacteriaceae bacterium
GCTCCTGCAGGGTGTGGCCGATGCCGGGGATGTAGGTGGTGACCACGATCCCGTTGGTCAGCCGCACGCGAGCTACCTTGCGCAGGGCCGAATTCGGCTTCTTGGGCGTTTGCGTATACACGCGCGTGCACACGCCGCGCCGTTGCGGCGAGGCCTGCAACGCGGGCGACGCCGTCTTGTAACGGGGGGCCGTACGCCCCTTGCGAACTAGTTGATTAAAAGTCGGCAAAACGCAACTCCTTACTTCTTGAAACCCGTAACTTCTCAACCCACAGCCGCGCGCAAACGCCCTTCGGGCTGTTCTGGCCTCGGAGCGGTGCATCGCACCGTTCAGAGCGCACAAAAGCCCTATGGCTGCTGCTTCGCGTCTGTCTTCGTTCCGATCTCAGACGAGAACCGGGACGGTTTGCCGGTCGCTTTCCGCGATTTCACGGAAAGGCCAGCGCCGTATCCCGCTTCCGGCCCGCATAGCCCCTCCAAGGTGGGGAACGCGCGGGCGCCGATGCGAGTGTTTCCTGCCCCCGCAAGAAGAGAGCGATTCCGGAAACATGTCTGGCCGGTTGACTTCACCTAGCCTGGAGAACCTACCCAGTCCAACCTGCCTGACCGGGCATTTCCCAACGCAACCAACGTAGAAACACACAACTAGCTGCGTTCTTGCGAACCTTTCCAAGATAACAAGAAAAATGGGAGGAGTCAACGGTTTGGACGCATTGGTCTGGTTTTAGCGCCCTTTTCCTGTCTCTTCCTTCACAATCTCGCCGTCGCGCATGTACAAAATCCGCCCCGCAATGGCCGCTGCCTCGGGATTGTGCGTAATCATCAGGGTCGTCTGGCCCAGCTCGCGGTTCGACCGCACCAGCATGTCGAGCACCGCGTCGGAGGTTTTGGTGTCCAGGTTGCCCGTGGGCTCGTCGGCCAGCAAAATGGCCGGCCGCGTGATGAGCGCCCGCGCAATCGCCACGCGCTGCTGCTCGCCGCCGCTCAGTTCCGAGGGCCGGTGATCGAGCCGCCCCTGGATCGCCAGCATATCGCACAGATGATCCAGATACTTGCGATCCATCGGAACCCCATTTGGACCCGAGGCGCGCCCGCTGATGGTGTAGGCGATTTCGATATTGCCCAGCCCCGTTAGCGTGGGCAGCAAATTGAAGCGCTGGAAGACGAAGCCAATGCGGTGCTTGCGCAGCCGCGTACGCTCGGCGTCGTTCAAACTGGCAAAATCCACGCCGTCAATCACCACGCGCCCTTCGGTGGCTCGCGTGAGACCGCCTAACAAATAGAAAAGAGTGGATTTACCGGATCCAGAAGGCCCCACGATGGCGACGAATTCACCCGGCGCGACGGCNNTCGGCAACAATAATATGGTTGGACTGTTCGGTTGGCACGTCTGCCATTGTAAATGCGCAGCTCGGTTCCGATCTTTCGGCAGCCAACCAACCGGCTCAAGACTTGACATTAACTTCGCGCGGAGAACCTCGAACCGCCCCTCGCGTCAGATCACCAGACGCTTGCGCAGCTGTTTCTTCGAGTTGATATCGATTTCAGTGACAGGGACAACGACTTTCCCTGTTCCACCATGAAGGTTGCCGGCTCGCGCCTCGGGCCAGGAATAAAACAGCTTGTTCTGTTTAACGTTGGCCACAAGAAGAAATCCCGGCACATTCGAATGAATCATGCGACGGTATAGTTCCTTGTCGATCGGGAACGAGGACGAAACAGGCCGCTCTGTTCCCTTGACCTCCACCCCGTATGTATTCAGCCCTCCCTTCGGATTCTTAAAGGTGACAAGGAAATCAAATCCGAAGTCCTCGGTCGGCCGGGCAAGAAACTTAGGATTGAGCTCTTGGAGGAAGAGCTCAGCCATTAGCTCGCTTCTTCGCCCAATAAGTCCGCTCTGTGAATTGCTTTCCGTCATGCGAACACCGAAAATTGAGGTTTGTGATCGTGGGTTTGCCAAAACACCCTGACCTCATTATGCAACACCGCCAGATTTCCGCTTGTCAATTCGTGGGTGAGCGGTATCTGAGTCATTGCTTTTACCGGGGTGCCCCGGTGAACAGACCGGACAAAAACTCTTTGTGATGGTTCATGAATCCCGAAAATATATGTCGGACCGGGAAGCCGAAGGAGACGCTCGATGTCCCGCTTTTTCGCCGAAATCCTCAGTGCGTGAGATTTCTTCGTCAAAGCCCTACCAGTTGCCTTCGCCTGGGCGAAAAAGTACGGAACGCTTCCAGCCACATTGCACAGCTCAACATAGAAATCGATAGTCGGCCATTTATCCCCGAGAAAACCTGGACGAAATAAAGGCTTCGCGAAGTTTCTGTAGTCCGTCAAGCAGAGCTCAACGATGGCTTCGCCGCGAAATCCTGTAATATCGTTTAATTCAGCCGTCATTGTTTGGCCTGCAGCATAGCACGAGCCGACGCACTCCGTCTCCAATCGCCGCATAGATTATCCATTTCCCTATCACGGCGTCCATTGACACCAGGGCAAACGCATCTAATTT
>PLST01000450.1:0-2716 GCA_003164255.1 Acidobacteriaceae bacterium
GGTGCCTTCGTGTACCGCCCTGGCGAACGCGTCGCCCTGCATGGTGTACTGATCGGCCACCGGGAATGTCTCGGTTGTAAGCCCGCTGCCACTCAGATCGCCGGTTGCGTCAATGAAAAGGCGCGTCGGCCTGTCGGGCGGAGCGTTGAAGGGAATCTCAAGTTCGATGCGGCCGCGCGTGCCGAGAAAGTGGATCCTCTGGTAGGGAATGAGCTGCGTGCTGCAGGTAAAGATGGAGTGTCCGCCAGAGAACTCGAGCAGGGCGGAGGCCAGCCGATCGGTGTGCATTTCTGGATCGCGATCGAGGCAGGCGACAACGCGTTTGGGCTCCTGCTGGAAGGCGTAACGCGAGGCGTGGATGAGATAGCATCCGATGTCGTATACGCCTCCGCCACCGCACTCCACCTGGTTGCGGATGTTGGCCGGGTTGACATTGAAGTAACTGAAGACGCCGGTAACGGAGCGAAGTTCACCGACGCGGCCCTCGTCGAGAAGAGCGCGCAGGCGAAGCCACTGATGAAAACTGCGAATCATGAAGGCCTCGCAGATTTTGACGCCGGTGCGGTTGCGCACCTCGATCAGTGTTTTGGCCTCAGCCACGGTAAGGCTGATGGGCTTTTCGCACAATACATGCTTGCCGGCTTCAGCGGCCTTGATGGTCCAGGGAACATGAAATTGATTGGGGAGCGGGTTGTAGATGGCGTCGATATTGGGATCGGCGAGGAGCTCTTCGTAAGAACCATAGGCTGTAGGGATGTTCAGCTCTGCGGCTGCCTGGCGAGCTTTCGCCAGATCGCGCGAGGCGATGGCGACGATCTCGGTGTTTTTGCCCTGCTGCATGGCAGGAAGCACTTTTTTGAGACCGATATTTGCGGTGCTGAGCACTCCCCAGCGAAGCTTGGTAGACATGCGGATAATGATATACGGAGACGCGCGGGGAGCATCAAGAACCGCAGAGAGTCTTCATTCTGCTACCGACGAATGGGTTCAAGTCCCAACCGCTTCCGGCAATCTTCCAGCATGGTCTCGGTGCGCGTGGCTCCAACCCGGCTAACGCCGATCACTCGCACCGTTAACAGCGCATCAAGATCTCGAATACCGCCTGCTGCTTTCACTTGAACACTCGGCGGAGAGTATTTGCGCATCAATTCAAGGTCAGGCAGTGTGGCACCGCCCGGAGCATATCCGGTTGAAGTCTTGACCCAATCGGCGCCGATTTCTCCGCAAATCTCACACAATCGAATCTTGGATTCGTCATCCAGGTAGGCATTCTCAAAGATCACCTTGATCCTGGCACCTCCGGCGTGAGTGCACTCGGTCAACTGCTCAAGCTCATCGCGCACATACTGCCAATCCCCGCTGCGCGCTTTGCTGATGTTGATCACAACATCCAGTTCCTTGCCGCCGTCCTCGAGCGCTTGCCGGGATTCGGCCAGCTTGATGGCAGTTGTATGCCCGCCATGCGGAAAGCCAATCGTCGTACTGGGATTGACCGTGGTGCCTGCCAGCAACTCTGCGCAACGAGCCAGATAGTATGGCAGGATGCATACGCTCGCCACGTCGTATTGGGCCGCCAGCGCGCAGCCTTCCTCGAGTTCCCGTGTGGTCAGGGAGGGGTTGAGCAGGGAGTGATCGATCATCTTGGCAATTGCTTCGTATTCAAAAGAGTTCGTCACGAAGGTTCTCCTTACACTGACCAAAGTTCTTGCGTCGACCATAGCCTGGTCAATGCGCAGCGCGGCTGCACCGCAGATTGGCTACGCGAGTTCAGTTACCGGTCACGATTTGAATTGCATCATGCGCACTGCCAGCCACCAGCAGCAATTGCCTGTTCTCCACCTTCAGAAAACCTGCGGTGACAGTGGAATCCAGAAATGCCAGCAATCCATTCCAATAGCCGGCGGTATTGATCAGGATGCAAGGCTTGGCATGAAGCCCCAGCTGGGCCCATGTAACTGCCTCCATCAACTCGTCGAGAGTGCCGTAGCCGCCGGGAAGGACAAGAAATGCGTCGGCCAGCTCGGCCATTCGCGCTTTACGCTCGTGCATGGTAGGCACCATTTCCAGTGCCGTGAGACCGACGTGAGCGATCTCCTTGCCGGCGAGTACTTGGGGCAACACACCAATCACCTCGGCGCCGGCAGCCAGCACCGCATCGGCGACTGCACCCATCAAGCCGACATTGGCGCCACCATACACCAACCCCAGGCCAGCCGCGCCTATCGCCGTGCCGAGCGCCGCCGCCTCGGCGCGGAATGCGGGGTGGCTTCCATTGGCTGATCCGCAATAGACGGCCACGCGACGACACGAACGTTCCTGATTTGCCATCGCAGGTTAGGATAACTCCACGGCCGGCATCTGGTCAGACAATCCGGGCCGGGCGCATCCACAGCCTGGAACGATACACTGGACTAAGGAAGCTTCCCGCCTGGATCCTCAACTTGCAGCCGCTCCTTTCCAATCTGAATCCCGAACAGCGCGCCGCAGTGGAGGCCACTGAAGGTCCCCTGCTGATCCTTGCCGGGGCGGGCTCAGGCAAGACGCGCGTGATTACCAGCCGCATTGCCTGGCTCATCCATGAAAAGGGCGTTGCGCCCGACTCGATTCTTGCGGTGACGTTTACCAACAAAGCCGCCAGCGAGATGGGAGAGCGCGTTGAGAAGCTGCTGGGACACTCCACGCTGGCAAAGCCGCTGATTGCAACCTTTCACTCGCT
>PLST01000450.1:2734-5947 GCA_003164255.1 Acidobacteriaceae bacterium
GGCCGCATTTCCTGGGCGAAGAACCACATGGTGGACCCGCAGGAATACTACCTTGCGTCAAAGGATCCGAATAGCGAGAAGATCGCGCACGTCTTCAAGAGCTACCAGGCGGAGTTGCGCAGAAACAACGCGCTCGACTTTGACGATCTGCTGCTCGAGGCAGTGCGGCTGCTGAAGGTTTCCAGCGAGGCGCGTGAACGCTACCAGCGCCGCTATCGCTACCTGCTGGTGGACGAGTACCAGGACACGAACCGTCCGCAGTACGAACTGATGAAGCTGCTGGCCGGGGAACAGAAGAACGTGTGCGCCGTGGGCGACGAGGACCAGAGCATCTATTCGTGGCGTGGAGCGGACATTCGGAACATTCTGGAGTTTGAAAAAGACTTTCCGAATGCGCGGATCGTGCGGCTGGAGCAAAACTATCGGTCGACGCAGGTGATCCTTGAGGCGGCGGGCGCGGTGGTGGCCAACAATCTTCGCCGCAAGGGCAAGACGCTGTGGACGGACCGGCAGGGCGGAAGCCTGATTGGCTACTACGAAGCTCCGGATGGCGAAAACGAGGCGCTGTTTATTGCCGACCGTATCCAGAACTTCCTGCGGTCTGCGGATCCATCGGCTGCAGAGGGCCGCGGCGAACCTCACTGCGCGGTGCTCTACCGGACCAACTCGCAATCGCGCCTGGTGGAAGAGGCGCTTCGCCGGTACAACATCAGCTACACGATGGTGGGCGGCTTCAGTTTTTACGAGCGTGCTGAAATCAAGGACCTGCTCGGCTACCTGCGGCTGATCCGTAATCCGCACGACTCGATGGCGCTTCAGCGCGTGATCAACACTCCGGCGCGCGGGATTGGGAAAACGTCACTGGAAACACTGGAAAGGCTGGCGCTGGAGACTGGCCAATCCACATGGGATGCAATCGCCGGGGCGATTCAAAACCGGCTTATCCCGACGCGGGCGCTGATGGCGATTGAGCAGTTCAGGCAACTGATCCTGGACGCGCAGGCGATGATGGATCCGGACTTTGCTGGCAAGCTGGCTCAGAGCGCAGAACAGGAAGAAGACGCGGACACCGGCTTTGAATTTGGGGTTTCAACTGCCGAGTTTGCGGGCGCGGACGCGGCAAGCGCCGACTCCGCGACGGCATTTGATTTTGGCGGGAGCGCGGACCAGATTCCGCTGCTCGATTCTACAAACTTCTCGCCCTTCGCCGACGCGCCCAAGCGGCCATTTCTCAAGATGCCCAAGCAGGCTTCCCATGCCGGCGATGCGGCGACTCCGTTGGAGAGCGCTGAAGAAAAGCCTGCGTTCCGGGCGCCAGGGGATGCTGCCACGCTACCCGAGCTGATTCGTTTTCTCATCGATCGAACCGGGTACATCAAGGCGCTGGAGACCGAAGGGTCGCCGGAATCCTTCAGCCGAATTGAAAACCTGAAGGAACTTGCCAATGCCGCGCACGATGCCGAAATGCGCGGAGAGACGCTTGCGGAGTTTCTTGACCACGCTGCTCTGGCGTCAGACAGCGACCAGTTCGACCCGAATGCGCGTGTGACGTTGATGACTCTGCATGCGGCAAAGGGATTGGAGTTTCCGCTGGTTTTCCTGGCGGGGCTCGAGGAAGGGCTGTTTCCCCATTCGCGCACCTTGCAGAATCCTGAGGAGCTCGAAGAGGAACGGCGGCTCTGCTATGTGGGCATGACGCGAGCCATGGATACACTGATTCTGACGCGCGCGCACTATCGCAGGCGCTACGGAAATGACGCGCCGGAGATGAGCATTCCTTCGCGATTCCTTGAAGAGGTGCCAAGCCAGTTGATTGAGAACCTGGGCGGCCGCAGCCCAGCATGGAGCACGCCTGCCTACGGTGTGGGACGCAGGGCTCGCGGGGCGCGCGGCCAGGCGGGCGGAGATTTTGACGGGCAACACTACAACTACGAGGATGAGAGCCAGGAGGCCTACAATCCTGCCGCTGGGCGCCGCAAGGGCGCGGAGTCAAAGCCCTTTGTTGCCTCATGGATGACGGCCAAAGCGCCTGCGGCGAAGGCGGGCTCAGGTGATGGGAAGCCGCCGGATTCGCTCGACAATATTGCGCGGTTCTTTGGCGGGAAATCCGGCGCGCTTACGCGACCCGCGATGGAGATCCCACAGGCGCACGGAGCGCACGGATTGAAGAAGGGTCAGCGGGTCCGTCACTCGAAATATGGAGAAGGCACGGTGCTGATGCGCGAGGGCGAGGGCGAAGACGCGAAGCTNNTCCAAGGCTCCTCGCGTGACACCTTCGAGGCGACGCCGGTGAGAGAGAGGGCCTGGGTTGCGGCTGAGAGTCCGGGCAAATGAATGAGCAAGTCCTGGATAAGGGCGGAGATGGCTGCATCGCGCTCGTCCGGCGAAGTCCACACAGCGCGGCAGGGCTGGGCAGGGGCGGTGTTGCTGAGGTTGGTCATTATCTTGCACTCCTGAATTGGCACCGGTATCGGCTCGGACGTGGCTTCCTCCCAACTATCGGCAGAAGAAGGGATTCGTTGACCCGATTACAGGGTCAGGCGAGCTCAATTCCCAGAATGCTCCTCGGGAGCGTAATTATGTGCAAATGGAAAAACACAAAGTTGGTGACTGTTCGCTTTCAGCTGTTTGCTCTCAGGCTTGCTTCCATCATTCCCATGTGTGAGAATCTGGCCCTTCGCCCCAGATGCTGATGCGGGCCTACGGCTGGGCGCCGTCTTCCTCTACAAATTTCGTGCCGCCGAGGCGGCCCTTGTCGGAGTTCCAGACCTCTTCGCCCCAGGTTGTGAAGGTCTCGTCAACGTACTCCACGCGGAGTTCTGGCCCTTTAAAGGCAAGCTTCACGAAGGAGGACACGGCGGTGTTGCTGCCCGGAGCGGTCTCCTTGCGGTTGAAGTATTCAGCCGACGTGCAACCGGGGTCGCAAGCTTTCTCCCTTTGCACCTCGTGGGGAATGCAGCCGTTGCCGATGAGGCGCGCATTGAAGTTGACGGCGGTGTCGTCGTACAGAACGCAGCGGTGCTCGTGACCGAAGAACCAGCCGAAGATCGCGTCGCTGCCGATTCCGTCGATCGCGAGCAGATCGCGAATGTCGTCGCGCAGCGGTTGGGAATCGAGGAATTCCTGATGATGCGCGGAGACCGGCTGATGATGGGTGAGGAAGATGGTGGCTTTCCTGCTTTTGCTGAGCAGGCCGACGAGCCAGTTCCATTG
>PLST01000547.1 GCA_003164255.1 Acidobacteriaceae bacterium
CGCGGGCGATGCGGTATGCGTCCTGATCGCGGCCTTCCGCGATTGCGTTCACATAACCGCATGCGTCGGTGTGCACGGGACAGGCATCCTGGCACTTGACCATCTTCATCCAGTAGCCTGAGCCGCCGATCACGTCGAATTGTCCGCCAGTGTGCGCCATGTCGGTCCGTTATTCCTCGTGGTCTGATTTTTTATAGACGAAGGCGAACAGGATGATCGCATAAATCACGATCAGGCCCGCAACCATATACATGAAGCCGTTGGCGGAGCCGGTGACAGCGTTGAGCTGCTGCACCAGCGGGCCGCGCGTTGAGTGGTTGATTTCGCCGTTCATATACACAAAGATGTAGATGAGGACGGCGGCGGCGATGATGGGATAAGCGAGCTTGAGGAAGAACGGAATCTCCGTTCCCTTTCTCTCGGTGATCCATCCACCGGCATATTCGTGAAGATCGGATTTTTCGGGTTCGGTGCTCATCATGGCCTCCGGGGCGCGTGGGCGCCGGTGGATTCGGGATTGAAGTCGTCTGGATCGTCCTTGAGCATGCGGTACTTCGGCTCTTCGCTGTTGGGACCCATGTAGCCGTCCTTGAGCGAGCGGAAGAAGAAGTAAGCCGCTCCCACCGCCAGCAGGAAGAACAGGAAGTACGAGAAGAAAATGCTTGGATACGTGTAGTCAGTCATGACTGCTCCTTACTTCTCATAGTCGTTGTCTGGACGCCAGTCCTTGGCGCGGCCGCGTGTTTGCAGGTAGGCGACCAGGTCGTCGAGCTCCTGCGGGTTGCTGGCGATCCATGGGAACGGTGGCATGATGGAGCCGGGCACAAGATCCCGCGGATTGCGGAAGTGGGCGCGATGCCATTCCTTGCTGTACTTGCCGCCGATGCGGGAAAGGTCAGGACCGGTGCGCTTGGTTCCGAAGGTCTGGCGGTAGTCATAGACAAACTCGTCAGGCGTGGAGACGGGCGAGCGAACGCCCTTCCAGCCGGAGCGGATTGTGTCCGACTCAAGAGTGCGGGTCTGCTGGGTGTGGCAATACTTGCAGCCTTCGCGGATGTAAATGGCGTATCCGCGTTTTTCCTGGTCGGTGTAATCGACAAGCTTGCCGGTGGGACCCTTGGAGGGGTCGGAGTTGGCAAAGGGCTGGCTCCAACTTTTGTCGAGCAGTGGAGGAGCCACAGTGGTGAGCAGCCCGCCGATGAAGAACAGGCCCAGAGCGGCTCCCACAAACAACATTGCATTTGAATCAGTCTTTTTGAGCATTGGGTCTCCCTTCGCCTACGCGTTTACCGGCGCGGTATATGCTTTGCCGGCCGATACTGCCGGGGTTTTGCCCGCCGACAGCGCAGTCGAGAAAATGTTGAAGAGGAACAGCAGGATTCCCGTGAAGATCATGATTCCCGAGAAGAAGCGGACAATCCAAACGGGCTTGAGCGCGACCACGGTGTCAATGAACGGGATCGCCGGGTTGTTCCACTGCCAGCCCTGCCAGAAGCCGCCGAGCCACAGAGCGGTGAACATGCCGAGACCGCCGATGAGGAAGAGCCAGAAGCTCCAGTTGGCGAGCGTTTCAGAGTGCAGCGTGGTTCTGAAGACGCGCGGAATCACGTAGTAGACACCCGCCATGGCAAAGAAGGAAAAGGTGCCCATCACCGCCATGTGCGCGTGGCCGGGGATCCAGTCAGTCTTGGAGACGATGGCGTTGACCGAGCGCAGGCTGTGCATGGGGCCCTGGAAGCAGGTGAGCAGATAGAAGATGGTTCCGGACATGAGGAACTTGAGCGACACATTGTCGTTGAGCTGGTGCCACTCGCCCTTCATGGTGGCGATGAAGTTGTAGACAACCGCCCAGACCGGAATGAGAAGCATGATGGAAAAAACGATGGAGATGGTCTGCAGCCACTGCGAGATGGGGCCGTGAAGCATGTGGTGTGCGCCCGTCCATACATAAACAAAAGCGAGAGACCAGAAACCCACCATCGACAGCTTGTGACTGAACAAGGGCGTATTGGATGTGCGCGGAATGAAGTAATAAGCCACAGCAAGGCCGGCGGGCGTAAAGATGAGTCCCACGGCGTTATGCGTATACATCCAGTTCAGGTTGGCCTGGTTGACGCCGGTGACGTCAGGAAGCAGGGTGACGAAGTTGCCGGTGAGGTAAACGAAGGCCGTCCACAGGATGGTGCCCATGATGTACCAGGTGGAGACGTACATCTGGACATATTTGCGGGTGGCGATGGTGGCAAAGATGTTGATGCCGAACATGACCCAGGCAATCACCACCAGGATGGCGACCGGCGTGGGCAGGTCAGCATATTCCAGGCCCTTCTGATATCCAGCGAGGAGGGTGACCACGGCGCTGAGGATGATGATGTTCCAGAGGATGGAAGTTGCGATGCCCAGCTTCTCGCTCCACAGCTTGACGCCGCAGAGGCGAGGAACGAAGTAATACGCCAGGCCCATGTCAGCTGCGAGCAGCCAGCCGAACAGCATGCCGTTGACATGCAGAGGGCGCATGCGCCCGTAGGTGAAGTACTGTATCGAGCCCAGAAAGTCGGGCCAGACAAATTTCGCCGCGATAATCAAAGCGACGATGCCGACGATTGCAAAGTATCCGACCGCGCCAAGCAGAAACCATTTCACCGTGGTGTCCTGGTGGATTTCCGGCGAGGCAACTGCGACGGTCGAGCCGCTGCCCGNNGGCATGGCCGTTCCCTCAACGCCGTAGGTGACGGACTCAAGCAGCCTGTGATCGGAGGTGGCGTGAATGAAAGCGGAGTTGCGCAGGTTGCGCGGACGCGGCGACATGTCAATCGAGTTGGGACCGTGGCCGTCAGCCTTGCGCCCGTGGCAGCCGGTGCAGCGCTGCATGAAGGTGGCTTCGCCGCGCTTGATGGACTCGGGCGATGAGGGCACCGGGTTTTGTTCGGCGATCTTGCGCGGCTTCAATTGCCGGTGAGGCTCGCGTACATAGGTTGCCCACACGTAATCGAACACGCCCTTGATCTGATCGTCGGTCAGGGTCTTGGCCCAATCGGGCATCGACGTTCCGGGGACACCATTGTGGATTGATGAGAGGAAGCGTTCTTCCGGTTTGGTGGTCATGAACTCGGCGTTGGTCAGGTTGCGCGGGGCGGGATCAAGATAGACGGAGTTGATGCCGTGGCCATCGCCGTTGTCGCCGTGACAGCGCGCGCAGAGCGTTTTGTACGTCTCTGCCGGCGTCATGGGAGCGGGCGGTTTGTTGAGCGACACCAGGTAGGTGGTAATGTCCTGGAACTCGGCGTCGGGCAAGCCAAATGCCGGCATGTTGGAGTCAGGAACGCGCGAGCGGGGGTTGTGGAAGTGGTCGAGCAGCCAGGGTTCATCGCGCATCAGGCCTTCATAGGAAAGGTCGGGCGAGATGCCGCCATCGCGATCGCCAAGCTTGTGGCAGGAGAGACAGGCATAACCCTGAATCAGCTGCGCACCTCGGGCGGCGGGGGTGGTTGCGGGCAGCGCATTCAAGGCTGCCGCGCCAACGCTCTCGGGAACCGGCGTTTCCTTGGATACCTGCAGCTTGAAGACATCCATGGGCGACTCCGCCGTATTGGGACCGCGACGGCTCTTCAAAAAGATGACGAGCGCTTTGCGATCGTCATCCGACAACTTGAACTGCGGCATGATGGACGTGGGCGTGTAATCGCGGGGATTGACAATGTGTCCCCAGAGGTAGTCGATCTTGCGTTCCTTGCCGACTTCGGTCAGGTCGGGCCCAAGCGTGCCGGCTGACAGGCCTTCCATGCGATGGCAGCCGTAGCAGCCCGTCTTGAAGAACAGCTCGCGTCCGCGCTTGACCTCGGGTGTTCCCGCAAAGTCCTTGTCGGTGTGGCACTGGGCGCAGTTGGCCTGCATGAACTCTTTGCCTTGCAGGTGCGAAGCAATGGTCTTGTTCCAGCCGACCTGTGTTGTGTAACCCATCAACGGGGAGGGCCAGGAAGTATCTTCGCCGTGAGCGTCGGCCATGTCGAGGCCGCGACCCTGGCCGTCGTGGCAAACGGTGCAACCAAAGTCAGAGAACTTGTGGCGACGCTCCCAGCGGCCATTCTTGAGCACATCGCCCATCGCAGCGGAGTAGGGATGGGTGCGCAGCGGTTCTGTTGCCGAACTGAAGCGCGGGTCGTCCACAGC
>PLST01000347.1:0-1485 GCA_003164255.1 Acidobacteriaceae bacterium
CCCTGATCTCTTATCTCTGATCTCTGATCCCTGATCTCTGATCTCTGATCCCTGATCCCTGATCCCTGATCCCTGATCCCTGATCCCTGATCCCTGATCCCTGAAAAAGCGTACAATTCCTTCAAACCTGTGCCCAAAAAATGAACGGCTCAATCCTGCCGATGCGCCATCGCAATCGCCCTGGCGAGAACTGCAGTCTTGACCCGCACCGGGCTTCCAAGGAAGGGATTGCAACATGAAACTTCGTTCAAAGTACTGCCTGGTTCTCCTCGTCCTGGTGTTCTTCGGCCTCAACGGCGTCCTGATGGCCTCGACCACCGAAAAAGCAAAGACCGAACTGGGCAAGGCCCTGCTCGGCAAAGACGTCAAGGCGCTCCTCGATATGCCCGCGTACAAGGATGGGCTCGATCTCTACGTCAATCCCAAAACCGACAAGCGCCTTGACGACCGCGGCATCGACCTCAAGGACCTGGCCAAATTCCTCAAGGACAAAGGCGTCGGCGTGGAGCGCGACGGCTGGATCACCATCACCGACGTGAAGGTTGACAGCGATCGCATCGAGGTTCACCTCGGCGGAGGCGGCGAGGGAAGCGGCGCCAGCAAGAATGCCGCGAAGAAAGGCGCAGGGCTCTTGCGCGCCGGCGGTTCGCGCATCAACTTCCGCTATGGAAGGGACCTGACCGACGCCGACATCCGGCTCGATGCCTTCATGCCCCTGCTGGCCCGCGTCCTCGATACCGGCAGGATCCGCGACAACATGGAAGTGTATGGCCTTGCCCCCGAGCTTCAGGAAGCCATCCGCGCCAAGCAGGTTGTCGAAGGCATGACCTATCAGATGGTGCTGATGAGCGTCGGCGAGCCCGACCAGAAGAAAGTGGAAGACACCACCGACGACAGCCTGAAAGAGACCTGGTTCTTCCTGCGCGACGGCCATCGCTGGGTCGTCCGCTTCATCAATGGCAAAGTCGTGAAGGTGCAGATCTTCTAGATCAGCGCGCGCCCGCCAATCCCGATCCTGCCGCTCGACCTTCGCCGAGCGGCAGGCGGATACTCGCCCGCGCGCCGTCTCCATCCTCGCGATTCACCAGCTGAATTTCGCCGCCGTGCGCCCGCGCAATCTGCTGCGCCAGCGCCAGTCCAACGCCGCTGCCGGAAGGTTTAGTCGTGTAGAACGGCACAAACAAATTCTCGGCATTCGCAATGCCAAGCCCGCGATCCTCGATCGTCACCACCACCGACCCCGCGTCCACCTTCCAACTCAGGCGAACCGACTGCGCGCTCCTGGCGAGCGAGGCATCGGCAGCATTCGCAACCAAGTTGATGAACATCTGNNCGCTGCTCCATCAGCACCACGCGCCCGAGCAGTTCCCCCAGCGCCACCGGCCGCAACTCCGGCGGAGGCAGCTGCGCCAGTTGCCGGTACGACTGCACAAAGCGGTGCAGTGAATCCGCGCGGCTCCCCACCACCCCCAGCCCGCGACGGAA
>PLST01000347.1:1581-2949 GCA_003164255.1 Acidobacteriaceae bacterium
TCGTGGAACGAGTGAATGCTTTGGTCTGGCGCGCGCAGCAGCTCTTCCAGCCCCAGTTCTTTCGCTCCGCGCCCAAAGCAGCGCGCGTTCGGCAGTCCCAGCAGCTTCAGCCCCGCGTTGTTCACCAGCTGCAGCGTGTCTTCGCGGTCAAAGGCAAACAGCGGCGCATGCATCACCTCGAGAATGCGCGCCAGCAGCGCCGTAGCCTCGAGCGAGCGCACTCGCTGCCTCTGCAACAGGTCAGCCAGCGCATTCACCTCAGCAGCCAGCTCGCCCAGCGAATCCGGCGCTTGCGCACCGCGCGCTCTGAACGAGTAATCGCCCTCGCGCAGCGACGACACCACGTTGGACAGCGTCTGCAGCGGCCTGATCAGCCCCTCAATCAGCGCCGCAGCCACCACCAACAGGTAAACCAGAAGGCATCCGCCCAGCAGCAGCGCGGGCGCGAGCCCGATGCGGCTCTCATACATCCACACCGCGCCCAGCACGATCGCCGGAAGCCCGAGCAGCACGCAGTGCATCCACGCCCGGCGAACGACCGAGCGCCGGCGCCTGCGTGCCGCCTTGTCAGATTCCATATTTTTCAATGCGCCGGTAGAGCGATGCGCGGCTCAGGCCCAGCGCCTCGGCCGCCTGCGAAATATTCCCGTCGCAGCGCCTCAGTACCTTGCGGATGAGCAGCGTCTCCACTTCCTCAATGCTCATATTTTCAAATGAGGTTGTCCCGCTGCGAGCCGTGCTAATGGCCAGGTTCGCCGGCTCAACCTCTTCGCCGCGGCATAGCAGCACCGCCCGCTCCACCGTGTGCTCCAGCTCGCGCACGTTGCCCGGCCACTGGTATTGCATCAGCATCTGCATTGCCGCCGGCGAAAATCCGCTCACCTGCTTCCGGTAGCGCGTCCGGTTGCGTGCGAGAAAGTGCGCTGCCAGCAGGGGAATATCTTCGCGCCTGTCGCGCAGCGCCGGCAGGTGAATCTCCACCGTGTTGATGCGGAACAGCAGATCTTCGCGGAAGTTGCCCGCCTTTGCTTCGTCGACCAGAACGGCATTGGTGGCGCACAACACGCGCACATCCACGCGCCGCGTTTGCGACGAGCCCACCCGCTCCAGCTCGCCAGTCTCCAGCACCCGCAGCAGCTTGGCCTGCTGCCGCATCGGCACATTGGCAATCTCGTCAAGAAACAGCGTGCCTCCGCTGGCCAGCTCGAACCGTCCCACCCGATCCATCCGCGCGTCGGTGAAGGCGCCCTTCACATGACCGAAGATCTCGCTCTCAAACGTTCCCTCCGGCAGCCCTCCGGCATTCACCGTCACCAACGCCATCCGCGCCCGGGGCGACGCCGCATGCAGCAGCCGCGCCACAATTTC
>PLST01000347.1:3000-3250 GCA_003164255.1 Acidobacteriaceae bacterium
CGCACCAGCGAAAGCAGCCGTTCGTTCTCCCAGGGCTTCTGCACAAAATCGCGCGCCCCGCGCTTGATTGATTCCACCGCCAGCCCGATATTGCCCCAGGCCGTCATCACGATCACGGGCAAGCGCGCGTCGTACTCCTGGATCCGCGCCAGCAGATCGAGCCCCTCCTGCCCTGACGTGGTGTCGCGGGTATAGTTCAGGTCAATCAGCAGCACGTCGTAGTCGCGCTCGCCAAGGGACTCCATCAGCA
>PLST01000624.1 GCA_003164255.1 Acidobacteriaceae bacterium
TTATGGGTTGCGTCAGCCGAATGGGTTAGACTTGGACCTGGATCCCGGTGAAAGTGCAACGTTGGAGTGCAACTCGGTCGTTGAATCTCCTGGGGGGCCTGGCGTCCCTGGGATTGGCTGTCTGCGTCTTCGCATGGGGTCTGCAATATAAGCTTTCCCTTTATGATTCACCTCAGACAGATTCTCATAAGATTTCACAGGCCAAGCTCCTATCCAGAAATGAGCAGTCTGGAAACGCGGAAAACCCACTGGAAGTGGGAGCAAGAACCTCCACCAGCGTTAGCTCGACCGTTCCTGTTACCGTTTTCTTTTTTCTGTTGCTTGCCGCAAGCTTATTGAACCCACAAGCATCCCGCCAAAGAGAACAGCCCACAAATCATTCGTGGCATCTTCGTCGCGGACTATTGAATATCTTCTTCGTTCGCCCCCCACCCATCTTCATCTGATTGTTCCGCCGCAGTTGAGACTGAAGCGACCGGCTTGGGCCAATTGGCCAGCAGCCGCGCGGTATGTTCTCCACCGGCGAACCTGTCATGCCACATTGGCCCAGCATTCACAAGATTTCATCTAAGAGGTGCAATCAAGACATGCGCAAGCAGACATCCTTGATTCTCGCCATAGGATTGGCGTTTTCGGTCACGGCCAGCATCGTTGCCTGCCGCAAGACGGACAGCAAGTCGGAAGCCAGAGCTGAAGCGGTTCCTTCCGCAAAGGTTGCCACAGCGCAGCGAGGTGATATTTCCCATGTGCTGACGTTGGCCGGTCAGTTCCAACCCTACCAGGTAGTGGATGTGCACCCCAAGGTTAGCGGTTACATGTCGCGCATCAATGTGGATATTGGCGATGTCGTGCATCAGGGCCAGACGCTGGCGATTCTTGAAGTGCCGGAGTTGAAGGCGGAGTTGCAGCAAACCGAGTTTCAACTCCAGCAGAGCAAAGAAGAGATCGCACAGGCGCAGCACCAGATTAATCGCGCCGAGGCGGAGCACGCGGCTCTGCACGCTGCTTCAGAACGACTGAAGCAGGCGTCCGCGGGAAGGCCGGGGTTGATTGCGCAACAGGAACTGGACGATGCACAGGCCAAGGATTTGTCGTCGGAGGCACAGGTAGACGCAGCCAAATCGGCGATGGCGGCGGCGCAGGAACACGCGAACGCAGCACGGTCAGACAATCAACGCATCGCGGCGCTGGAAAACTACACCAACGTGACGGCGCCTCTGGACGGTGTTGTGATTTGGCGCTACGCGGACACCGGCGCACTGATCCAGGGCGGGACCAACTCCAACGACCAGGCGCTTCCCATCGTGCGGCTGTCGCAGAGTAATCTTCTCCGGCTGCGCATCCCGGTGCCTGAGGACGATGTGAAATACGTCCAAGCAGGCGACCAGTTGCAGGTGCGCGTGGACGCGATCGGCCGCTCTTTTACGGGAAAGATCGTGCGCTTTACGCGCGAAGTGAACTTCGAGACCCGGACCATGGAGACCGAAGTGGATGTAGAGAACAAGGATCTGTCCATCGCGCCTGGGATGTACGCCAACACGCTCTTGCAGTTGGGGCACGTGACAAACGTGGTGACGATTCCGGTGGAGGCGCTGGTGCTGAATGGGCAACAGGAAACGGTCTACGTTCTAGATGACAGCAATCGNNAGATCACCAGCGGACTCAACCCCGGTGACCGGGTGGTGATAGGCGGTCAGGATAAGTACCAGGAGGACGAAGAAGTGAGCCCGCTGCTCACCGCTTCGTCTGCCTCGGAGACGGTGCAGGAGACGGGTGGCATGATCGACATGAAGGCCGAAACGAGCGATGGAGGCGCGCACTGATGCCGAAGTTTGCTCTCAGATTCCCCTACTTCATCATCATGTTGTGCCTGCTGGTCTCTATTGTGGGAGCGGTCAACATCGCTCAGATGCCGGTGGATCTGTTTCCCAGGATTGATATGCCGGTGGTGGTGGTGGCCACGTTCTACAACGGGATGCCCCCAGAGCAGATTGAAGCCGACATTACGAATACGTTCGAGCGTTTTTTCACACTCGGCGCCAATATCGACCACAGCGAGTCGCGCTCGCTGTCGGGCGTGAGTCTGATCAAGATCTATTTCAAGCCTGGCACCGATCCCAATGCGGCGCTGAGCAACATCGCCAATCTAGCCATGGCCGATCTGCGCCGACTGCCGCCGGGGACGCTGCCCCCGGTGGTGCTGGGCATGGATGCATCGACGCAGCCTGTGTGCTTGGTGACGCTCAAGGGTCAGGGACTGAACGAAACCAGTCTGAAGGACCTGGCACAGTTCCAGGTGCGCAACCAGATTTCGAATGTGCAGGGCGCATCGGTGCCGCAGCCGTACGGAGGAACGTACCGGCAGATTCAGATCTACGTGGATCCGCTAAAGCTGGAGGCGCGCAACCTGAGCCTGAACGATGTGGTGACGTCGGTAAACAGCTCAAACCTGATTTTGCCCGCAGGCGACGTGCGCATCGGCTCCAAGGACTACAACATCTACGCCAACAGTCAGTTTCCTGATGCGAATTCGATGAACCAGATGCCGCTGAAGTCGGTGGGCAACTCATCGGTGCTGGTGGGCGACATCGGCAAGGCGATAGACTCTGGAGCCTTGCAATACAATATCGTGCGCATCGACGGACAGCGTTCGGTTTACGTCCCGGTATTCAAGCAGGGCGGCGACAGCAACACCATCACCATCGTCAACGGAATGAAAGCCGCCATCAAGCATCTGGTCGATATTCCTGAATCACTGAAGACGGAAGTGGTATTCGACCAATCCCTCTTCGTCAAGCTGGCGATCAAGAATGTTTCGAAAGAAGCGCTGATCGGACTGGTGCTGACCGGGGTGATGATTCTTGTCTTCCTGGGCAGCCCGCGCGCCATGATCGCCGTAGTCCTTTCCGTTCCTCTTTCGATGGTGGTCTGCCTTCTGATCGTCGGTTACACGGGCGGCTCCATCAACACCATGATCCTGGGCGGACTTGCGCTGGTCTTCTCCCGCCTGATCGATAACGGCGTGATCGTGCTTGAAAACATCTTTCGGCACATGGAAATGGGGGAATCGCCGCAGGTTGCGGCAGAGACGGGCGGAACAGAGGTTTCGATGGCGGTGCTGGCCGCCACTTTCACTACATCCATCGTGTTTTTCCCAGTGACGTTTTTCACGGGCGTGAGCAAGTACATCTTCACTCCGATGGCGCTGGGCGTGGTAGTTTCGATCTTCGC
>PLST01000479.1:0-4471 GCA_003164255.1 Acidobacteriaceae bacterium
TACTTCCAGCCGTAGCGCTGAAACTCCGCCAGCACGGATGCATTGGCTTTGTAGTCGTCCTCATTGATGGTGAGCCCGTACGCATCCCAACTGTTCCAGCCCATGGGCGGCGTGGGAGCAATCACCTGTGCGTGGATGAGCGTTGCGGAAGAGGAAAAGCAGACAAGCAGAGCGAGCAAGAATTTGGGTCGGGTCATGGCAATTCGTTATAGCACAATCACCCTGTCTGCATCCGTGCTGACGCGCCAGCTTATGCGCTCTAGGCAAACCGAATACGGTAGCTTCTTTTGGCCTCCAGATTTACGCTGACGCTGCCATCCTCATGTTCCTTGAATTGCACTGCGTTCGCTCCTGTCACGGCTTCAATCCTCTGGCCTTGCGGCGCGCGCAAGCTCACTTCGCCTGCAAAATTCGGCCGCAGTGTGGCGGCCACAGCTTTTCCGTTCGCCCAGCGCAGGTCCACTTCGACCGCGCCCCGTGCGCGCAGTCCCTTCACTTCGCCTTCGCTCCATGCGGCGGGCAGCGCGGGCAACAGTTCGATCACGCCAGTGTGACTTTGCAGCAGCATTTCCGCCATGGCTGCGGTTGCGCCAAAATTTCCGTCGATCTGAAAAATGTGTGCCCGTCCTTCGTAAATGTCCATCATATTGATGCTCGTGCTATTGCCCATCAGCATGTTCAATGACTCGCAGGCCTTGTCGCCCTGGCCCAGGCGCGCCCAGAAGGCAATGGCCCAGGCGCGACTCCAGCCTGTGTACGCGCCGCCGTGCGCCAATCGGCGCTCCAGCGAGGCCTGCGCGGCCTTTGCCAGTGCCGGAGTTCCGCGCGGCGTGATCTCGCCACCCGGATAAAGCGGATACAAATGCGACATGTGGCGCTGTCCGGGCGTGCTCTCCTCAAAGTCGATCGACCACTCCTGTAACTGGCCCCATCGGCCCACCTGGTAGGGAACCAGTTTCTCGCGCGCGGACGCAAGCTTCGCTGCAAACTCCGCATCGATGCCCAGTCCCTTCGCAGACGCAATGCAGTTCGAAAACAATTCACGCATCAGGGCCATGTCCATGGTGCAGCCGGCGCTGGTCATCGCCTTCTTGCCGTCCGGCGCAAGGAAATCGTTCTCCGTCGATTCCGATGGGCACGTCGTCAAATGGCCGTTGCCATCGTCGATGAGCCATGCCAGGCAAAACTCTGCCGAGCCTTTCATCAGCGGGTACGCGCTCTTGCGCAGGAACTCGCGATCTCGCGTGAACCGGTAGTGCTCGTAGAGATGCGCGCAAAGCCACGGTCCGCTCATGCACCAGTTCGCCCATGTAGGCTGGCCCGCACCCGCACCAACCGGATTGGCCGCGCGCCACACATCGATGTTGTGGTGCGTCACCCACCCTGGCAATCCGTAGGTCTCCTGCGCGGCGCGCGCGCCGGTCTTGCTCAAATCCGCAATCAATGAGACCAGCGGCTCGGTGCAATCGCCCAGGTTGCAGCTTTCTGCCGGCCAATAATTCATCTGGATGTTGATGTTCGATGTCCAGTTCGAACTCCACGGCGGCGTCACCTGGTAGTTCCATATGCCCTGCAGATTTGCCGGCTGCGATCCTGGCCGTGAACTCGAGATCAGCAGGTAGCGTCCGAACTGAAAATACAGCGCCAGAAGCGATGGATCGGGAGTCGTGGCAAAGTTCTTGAGCCGTGCATCGGTGGGCTGTTCTGCTGCCGCATCCGATCCAAGCCGCAAGGCAACCCTCTCAAACACCCGTCGAAAGTCGGCTTCGTGTCTCTGCCGCAGAGCCGCATCGCTCTTCTGCAGCGCAGCATCCAGTTGCCGCCGTGCCTTGGCATTCACCTCTTGCTGAGGAGTGTCGGGTTTCTGGTCGTATCCTTTGTAACCTGTAGCCGCAGTCAGAACGATCGTGCAACTCGTCGCTCCTTCGACGCTCAGCTTGTTTCCATCCGCCTTCGTATGGCCGCCTTCAACGCGCGCCTCAAACAACGCCGCAAAGTACATTCCTTCGCCCGGCTCATCTGAAAGGACAACTGGCTTTTCGCCGCCCGGATGCCCGGCTCCGGCTACATGCCTCGCCGCCTTTCCCGTCAGCAGCAGGCGATTGCCGCCTTCAGCCTCAACGGCCTTAACCAGCGGGCCATCCATCCAAAGCGATGCGTTCAATGCGCCGGCCTTGCTTGCAGTAAGCCTCAGCACAATGGCCTGATCGGGAGCTGACGCAAACGCCGTGCGCTCAAACACTACGTCTCCAGCCTTGTAGCGCGTACGGGTGACCCCCGTGGCAAGACTCAATTCGCGGCGATACTCAGTCAAGGGCTCGGTGTGCGTCAAATCCACATGCAGGCTTCCGATTACCTGGTACGCCTCGGCGAAAAGTCCCTGCATCTTCTGGCAGAGCTGGTCGGCCTTGTGGTAGTCCTTTTCTTCGAGTACGGCGCGCCGCACCTCAGGCAAAAACTCCTTCGCCTGCAGGTTGTTTCCGTCCACCGGCATGCCGGACCACAAAGTGTCCTCGTTCAGTTGCAGAGTCTCCTTGGCCGGATCTGGCGCAGGCAGCTCTGCATTCGAATGATCCGGGCGGGCGCCCCACCGTGCGGTCTCGACCGGGTAGGTCCAGCCTCCGCCAAAGACCATCGCTCCCAACCGCCCGTTGCCGATGGGCAAAGCGTCAACCCATTCCCGCGCCGGCGAGGTGTACCAGAGCGTTTGATTATCTGGCGCGCTTGTGTCGGCCTCGGACCATGCAAATCTTTTTCCTGCCGATAGAACTCCGGCAACTGCCGGGGCGGTAACCAGAAAGCGGCGGCGTGTAAACCTGCTCATCGAAATGTCCTTTCAGTTTGGCTGCGGGTTTCACCCCGCCGTTGAAAGATCTACGGCTTTGTCGTTAGTTCCTCGGCAACGGTGAGTCCGCCGGCACGCAAAATTCCCGGCACATTGAAATGCGTTAAATAATCTGAATCCGTAACCAGCTTCGGTGCCTGCTCAAGGTGCAATGCAACCGGCGTTTTGACGATCGCTGCTGCAAACGTTGCCCACACCGCCGCATCACCCTTCGCGTAAATCTCCACATCGTGCCCGTTTCTGCTTTCAAACACAATCGCAGTCACAATGTCCTGCACGCGGGCCTCATCGTCAGTCACATTGAAGGTCAGGAATTTAGGTCCGCCGGCATTCGCATTGGCTTTGCGCTCCAGGGCCTCGTCCTCTGTCTCATGGTCCGGCGCAACTTCCTCCGTCTCTCCGCGCTCACGCGGCGCGATTGCGGCCCCGGTCTGAAACACATCGAGCGCGAGGATGGAACGCCCCTCTGCCTTGAGCCGTTTCACCGTCTCACTTTCCAATGCCGCCGCCGACCCGCCTGGATCGACAACGATTGCGATCGCGCCTGAACCCGGAATTGCCACTACCGGCATGCGCGCCTTCCAGCCGGGAAGATCCAGCACGAGCGCGCGTCCGTCCGACACTGAAATTACGTTGTCTGGAATCTCAACCGCCAGCGTCTGCATGAGTCGCTCGCGCAGGAACAGCTTGCCCTGCGGCTGCGCATTTTGCGCCTCCGCCATCCCGCGCCACTCTTTGAATAGTCCATTCAGATCGACGGCATTGGCCGGAAGAGTTCGATTGGAGAGCGCCATCATCTCCTGCAGCATCGGTACCTCGACGTCATGCTCAGCCAACTCCTTTGGGTCGCTCACATCCGGATTCACCTGCGCAAAGAACCTGTACACGGCTTCGCGGCTCTGCTGGTTAAAGTTGTGTACCGCTTCAAACTGAACAACGCTTACCTGATCGCCCTTTTTGTAGAGGTCGTAGATTTTCTTGATTGCAGGGAACTCTTCCTTCGGCACATTCTTCGTCCAGTCGGTCGTGTCGCTCACCACCAGCATGGGCTTAGGCGCAAACATCGCCGCAATTTCCACATTGCTCGTGTTCAGCCGCAGGCCCGGCGCGTTTTCGCACAGGTCGCCGCCCTGCATGATCGCCGAAACCATGTTCACAGGCGACACAAACTGCAGGCGATCGTCCACGGCGGCCAGCATCATGGTTTGCGTTGCTCCGCCTGAGGCTCCCGCCATGCCGATGCGGCCTGCATCCACGTCATCCAGCGACTCAAGAAAATCGAGACTCCTGATCGAATCCCACAACTGCAGTCCCATGGGGCCAAACGACCACAATCTCTGGTCTGCGCTGCCAAACCGGTGCGGCACCTGGACCGTGTCGGTATAGCCAACCATGTCGTAGGCAAAGACCACGTAGCCCTGCCGCGCCAGGCTGATGCCAAATGCCGGACCCGAATCCACCGACTCGTTCTCCAGCCGCCCGTACTGCCAGTGTCCATGCGGATTTAAAACGGCGGGATGCTTCGCCCGGCCGTCTTTGGGACGATAAAGATTGCCGCCAAGGTAGAAGCCCGGGAGCGTCTCCAGCAGCACCTTCTCGATCATGTAATCGCGCCCGTCGATCTTT
>PLST01000479.1:4566-4795 GCA_003164255.1 Acidobacteriaceae bacterium
AGTGTCCGTTACACGTACTCCGGCGCAGCAGGGACGATCTCAAAGTCCACTTTCTGCGCGCCGAGCCACGGATGAATTGCCGTCAGCCTCGCTTTTCCTGCCATCTCCAGCGTCCTGACCCAAATGGCGCCGGTGCCGCCTACCAGCGCAAAGGGATTGTCTCCGATGATCTCCGCAGGGCCGGCCAGATCAAATCGAACGGCATCGTTGACAAATGGAAGAATCGCGC
>PLST01000252.1 GCA_003164255.1 Acidobacteriaceae bacterium
TGAAACGACTGCGATGAATTGATGTGATAAGGACGAAGGCTTCAGCGAAGATCGAGTGACGAGTGGGTTGAGGACCACGAGTTCGAAGATCAGGAGAAGCCTTCTATGAAGATTGTAGGATGTGATTTCCATCCCGCGTGGCAGCAGGTTGCGGTTTTCGATCCTGAGACAGGAGAGATATCGGAGCTGAAGCTGTTGCACGGCGATGGCGAAGCGGAACGTTTCTATGGGGATCTGGAGTCGCCGGCACTGATCGGGATTGAGGCGTGCGGCAACAGCCAGTGGTTTATTGAGTTGGCGGAGCGTCTGGGCCACGTGGTGTGGATAGGCGATGCGGCTCAGATCCGAGCCAGCTATGTGCGGCGGCAGAAGACCGACCGTCGCGATGCAGGGCACATTCTGAAGCTGCTGATGGAGAGCCGGTTTCCGCGGTTATGGACGCCGAACTCCGAGCAGCGGGACTTGCGGCAGTTGCTGATCCACCGGCACAAGCTGGTGGAGATCCGGACACGGATCAAGAACGGATTGCAGCATCTGGCTTTGAACCGTGGCGTGCAGAAGAAGAGCGCCCTGTGGAGCGTTCGGGGGAGGGCTTATCTGGAAACCCTTCCCTTGGCTGGTTGGACGGCGCGGCGGCGCGAAGATCTGCTGAGTCTGCTCGGGGAGCTGGACCGGCACGTGGACGAACTGGACCAGGCGGTGAAGCAGGCAGCCTGTGAGCATCCACAGGCGCGGCTGCTGATGACGCAGCCGGGCGTGGGGCCGATTACGTCGCTGGCGTTTGTGCTGACGATCGGGGATGTGAGCCGGTTCAGGCACAGCAATCAGGTGGCCAGTTACCTGGGTCTGATTCCGCGCGAGCACAGCTCGGGCGGCAAGCAGCGGCTGGGCGCGATCACCAAGCAGGGCAACCGGTTCATGCGTCAGTTGCTGGTTGAATCGGCTGGATGAAGGATTTCGCAGGCAGTATGTGGCTCGTTGCCACCACAAGGCGAAAGGCGTGGCCAAGGTGGCGGCGGCCAGGAAATTGGCAGTGCGACTCTACTGGATGTTGCGGCAGAACGTGGGTTATCCAGAGATCGCCCTTATCGAGAGCAGCCCGGCTGTGCCCCTGGCAGGCAAAAGCCATGCCGATGAATTGAGTGGGCGCTCTCGCATCCAGCAGTAGGCTGGATGTCCGCATAGAGGCATCATGGCCGGTTGTTATTGGCCGTATCGATGGTTGGTGGGACGTTGATCCCACCGTTTGGTGATGCAGCGTGAATCTACCAGAGCTCCGGTCCTCAACCCTCTGGCAAGACAAACGGTGCTCACGCACCGCACAGGATTAGTGTGCGCTTGACAATGTCTTCGTCCTTATCGAGGGGGACCCCGGGCGCTCGTGGCACCCAGGCTAACTCCATCGATAGCAATGGTTAGGGAACTCCAGTGCGGTTGACGATCGGTTCAGGGCACCGCTTAAGTTGAGTGGTTTGCATCACATCCGGGTCAGGGATTGGGGGGATAGAATTCCAGCGATGGAGGGGTTTTTCCCGGGCGCCGGAGACGGCTGAGGGGCGACCTTACTTTTTGAACTCGGCCGGGGCTGGCCGCCGGATTAGAAAACAATCCTGAGAGCGCAGAGAGACGCGGGCTTGGGCAATCGATTGATTGATTCGGTTCAAACGGACGAACCGTGGAGCAGGAATGGCAAGAGAAAAAGAGGTCCCGAAAGCAGCAACGATGGCGGATATGGTTGCCGATCTTCGCGCGAAGCGGGCCGAGGTTGAACTTGGCGGCGGCAAGGAACGCATCGCAAAGCAGCACGAATCGGGCAAGCTGTCGGCGCGGGAGCGCGTGACCAGGCTGGCGGATAAGGAAAGCTTTGAAGAGATCGGCATGTACGCGCGGCATCGGGCCACTTACTTTGGCATGGCCGATAAGGATTTGCCGGCGGACGGAGTTGTGACCGGATGCGCGACCATCGATGGCCGGCTGGTTCACCTGGCCAGCCAGGATTTTACGGTGGCGGGCGGCGCCGCGGGCGAGACCCACAGCAACAAAGTTGCCGACATGATGGGCATGTCACTGAAGACGGGCAGCCCCTTCATCTTTATTAACGACTCGGGCGGGGCGCGCGTGCAGGAAGGCATTGACAGCCTGGCCGGCTATGCGCGGGTGTTCTACAACAATGTGATGCTGTCGGGCACGGTGCCGCAGATCTCGCTGATTTGCGGACCGTGCGCGGGCGGCGCGGCGTATAGCCCTGCGCTGACCGACTTTGTGATTCAGACCAGGCAGGGGCGGATGTTTATCACCGGGCCGCAGGTGATCAAGCAGGTGACGGGCGAGGTGGTGAGCGCGGAGGAGCTTGGCGGTCCAGAGTCGCAGATGAACAACTCGGGCGTGGTGCACCTGATCGCGAAAGACGATGACGAGGCGATTCAACTTTGCCGGCGCCTGCTTAGCTTTATGCCGTCGAACAACCTTGAAGATCCGCCGCGCATGCCGTTCAGCGCAAAAATCAAGACGGACTCGGACATGAACAGCGTGGTTCCGACGGACCCGAAGATTGCCTACGACGTGAGAGCCGTGATTTCACGGATTGTGGACTACCAGGATTTTCTCGAGATCCAGTCAGGGTTCGCGGCGAATATTGTCATCGGGTTTGGGCGGTTGCAGGGGCGTCCGGTGGGCATCATCGCCAATCAGCCTTGCGTGATGGCGGGAGCGCTGGACATTGATGCGTCAGACAAGTCGGCGCGCTTTGTTCGCTTCTGCAACGCTTTCAGCATTCCGTTGCT
>PLST01000445.1:0-4936 GCA_003164255.1 Acidobacteriaceae bacterium
GCCGGTTCCGACATCGACACCACCAATCCCGATGCGGCCCGCTGGTATTGGAAGACGATTCACGACAACATCCTGAGCCAGGGGTTCGACTCACTGTGGGCCGACGAAACCGAGCCTGACCTGCCCCCGAACGGTGCGTATTTCCACGTCGGACCCGGAACCGAGTTCTTCAATGTATATCCGCTCTTCCACACCGGCGCGCTTTACGACGGATTCCGCCGTGACGAGCCGCAGCACCGTGCGCTGATTCTTTCGCGCGATGCGTACCTCGGCGTGCAGAGCAAGGGAACCATCGTTTGGTCCTCTGACATTTATCCCACATGGGACACGCTCAAGCGGCAGATTCCCACGGGACTCGACGTTACGGCCTCCGGCATCCCCTATTGGTCCAACGACACCGGCGGCTGGCAGTATCTGCCCGCAGTCCATCACCCCGCCCACAAGCCTCTTCTCGATCCCTCTGACGCACGTGACACCGTGGGCGGCTACGATGACTATCCCGAGCTGTACACGCGCTGGTTCCAATACGCCACCTTCCTGCCCATCTTCCGCACCCATGGCAGCCGTCCGGCAAACGAGGTCTGGTCCTACGGCAAGCAGGCAGAGCCGATCCTGGAAAAGTATCTGCGCCTGCGCTATCAACTTATGCCGTACATCTATTCTCTCGGCTACAAGACATGGCTGACGGGTGCGCCCATCATGCGCGCCTTGCCGTTGGACTTTTCCAGCGACCCCAAGGTAGCCGACATCAGCGATGAGTACATGCTCGGGCCGGCGTTTCTTGTGGCCCCGGTAACCGTGCAGGGCGCAACGAGCCGCGACGTCTATCTGCCTGCCGGAACCGACTGGTACAACTTCTGGACCGGGAAACGGGAGACGGGTGGAAGGACGATTACGGTGGATGCGCCTATCGATACGATTCCGTTGTTTGTCCGCGCAGGATCCATCGTTCCGCTTGGAAGTGCGGTGGAAAGCACGCATGAAGCGCAGACCATTGACAAGGTGCGCGTCTACCCCGGTGCGGATAGCGACTTCACGCTGTTCTCAGACGACGGCATGACCTATGCCTACGAGAAAGGCGCGGGCTCCATCACTCCGCTGCACTGGAATGACGCGGCTGGAAAGCTAACTCACGAAGGAACAGAACCCTGGACTGGGCCTGACGACAAAATGATCCAAGTCATCGGACGGTGAGCATCTTCTGCATTTATCGCTCACTTCATTCACACTACCTGCGAGTAGTTTCGTACCGCAATAAGAAGAGGGGATTCAGATGAGACAAATTGTTATTCGTGGCCAAATTCTGATCTCGGTCATGCTCGCATTCTTTGCTGGGCTAACACTCCATGCCCAGAACGCCGGCGTGATTCTCGAGCGAGACGGAAACACGATCGTTCTGGAGCCGTACGCACCGAATATTATTCGCGTCACGATGAGCAAGGACAAGGAAGCCGCGACCGGAACAGCTGGAATTGGCTTTGTCGGCACGCCCTCGATGACTGGCTGGTCTCATGAGCAGGCCCCGGATGGCAGCGACGTCTTCCGCTCCGGAAGGCTTGTCCTCCATCTCTCTCCTGACCACCAGGACAAGGCGCTCCTCGCGAAGCCCATGCCGCTCGATGACCTCAATCAGTCGCTGCGAGACCACTACTTTGGAGGTGGCCCCCGGCGTGGCCCCAACCAGGATGCGATCTCTGTAACAACACCCTCGGGCCAAATGCTTCTGCACATGCGTAGCTGGTTCATGATTCCCAACCATTCTGACACTGCGTCGGCGGGTGCGGAGAAGCGACCACAAAGCGAAGGCTACCGTGTTGCTGCGACATTCGACTCGCCGGCCGGCGAACACTACTACGGGCTCGGCCAGCAACAGCAGGGTTTTCTCGACCTGCGCGATCATCAGATTCGCTGCTGGCACGACTACGATGCCATCGGCGGAGAAAGCGTCTGCGTTCCTTTCATGGTCTCCAGCCGCGGCTATGGCCTCATCTGGGACAATCCCTCAAAGACCACCATTAATCTCGGATTCAACCAGCAAAACGTCTGGTCGTCGGAGATAGGAGACCGTGTCTCGTTCTTCGTCATCGCCGGCGCAAACACCGACGAAATCTACGAGGGCTATCGGCAGCTCACCGGCGTCACGCACCTCTTGCCAAAAGCCGCCTATGGCTACATCCAGAGCAAGGCAATCTACCCCACACAGGATCAACTGTTGGCGGTGGCAAAGGGTTATCGCGACCGTCAGCTTCCGCTCGATATTCTCGTCGTCGACTTCCTCAATATGACCAGGCAAGGCGAAATGGACCTCGACCCTGCACGATGGCCTGATCCGGCCGCAATGAATCAGCAGCTTCATTCCATGGGAATCACCACGCTGCTGAGCGTTTGGCCGCATTTCTCTGTGGGCACCCGTTACTACGACATGCTGAACAGCAAAGGATGGCTGATCCATTCCCCTGATGGCACTCCGGATCCTGGCGGCTTCAAAGATGTCATTGGCCCGAACATTGACACCACCAATCCTGACGCTGCCAAGTGGTGGTGGGAGGCGATCCGGGATCGATACATCAAGCCCGACGGTTTCGACTACATCTGGCTGGATGAAACCGAACCCGACATCGACCCGGCAAAAGACGGGTTCTTCGTGGGCTCCGGCTTGCGCGATTACAACGTCTATCCCTTGTTCCACACCGCTTCAGTCTACGAAGGCTCCAGGCGCGACTTCGGAGACAGCCGCCGGGTCTTTTCTCTCGCTCGCGCTGCCTATCTTGGAGCGCAGCGGAATGGAACAGTCTTCTGGTCGAGCGACATCCAATCGACATGGGACATGCTGAAGCGCTCCATCCCCACCGGTTTGAACTTCACAGCGTCGGGCATGCCTTACTGGGACACCGATATAGCCGGCTTCTTCTCTCCGCAGCTACCTGCATCCTATCGTCCGATGCACACACCCCTCGTCGATCCCTCCGATGCGCTTGGCAACGTCGGCAACTACGTGGACTATCCAGAGTTGTTTGTCCGGTGGTTTCAATGGGCGACCTTCCAGCCCGTGATGCGCGCCCACGGCGAGCGTGAGCACAACGAAGTCTGGGCATACGGCAAGCAGGCTGAGACGATCCTCTCAAAATATTTGCGCCTCCGCTATCAACTCTTGCCTTACACATACTCGCTCGCCTATGGGACCAATCAAACCGGCGCACCATTCATGCGTGCGCTCTTCATGGATTTTCCCAATGACCCCAATGTCGCCGCCATCGGCGATGAGTACATGTTTGGCCCCGCGCTCCTCGTAGCCCCGGTGACGGACCAGGGAGCGACCAGCCGAACCGTCTATTTGCCCAGAGGCGTCGACTGGTACAACTATTGGACAAATGAACGCTACAAAGGCGGCCAGACAATCACCGCCAGTGCACCTATCGATACAATTCCGCTCTTCGTTCGCGCCGGCTCAATCCTTCCACTCGGCAAGCCGATTCTAACCACGGAGCAGAAGCAGGATCTGGAAAAGATCAAGGTCTACCCCGGCGCTGATGGAGACTTCACCCTCTACAACGACGACGGAAAAACATACGCGTACGAGAAGGGCGACTTCCACACCACCAACTTGCATTGGGACAACGCAGCAGGCAAGCTAACCCAGAAAGGAGCGGTCGCCTGGACGGTCCCCGATAATCAGCTCGTCGAGGTGGTTGGCCGTTAGTTCACGCCTGAAGACAAAGCAGTGAATGAAGTGACCCAAAACCCAAGAAACTGAACCGCCGAGATGATTAGTTCTCGGCGTGTTTCTTGTTTCAGCCGAGCCCGGCCCGCTCTGAAGCAGGGGTCTTACCGCTATTTCGGCGTCAACCGGTACACCCCGCCCTTCGGCGAATCCACCAGCAGCCACAACGCGCCGTCCGGCGCTTCCTCAATATCGCGGAGCCGGTGACCGAGACCCCAGCGTTCCGCGGGCGTGGCCCCACCCTTGCCGTCGAAGGTAACTCGCGTCAGCGACATGCTCGCCAGCCCCGTGATCAGCGCCGAGCCCTTCCAATGCGGGAACATGTCCCCGTGATAGATCATCAGGTTGCCTGGCGCGATCACCGGCGTCCAGTAAATCACCGGCTTGGTCAGGTCCGCCCGCGTGTCCGGGCTGGGAATCGGCACGCCATCGTAGTTCACCGCATACGAAACCAGCGGCCAGCCATAGTTCTTGCCCGGCTCAATCAGGTTCAGCTCATCGCCGCCTCGCGGGCCATGTTCAAGCTCCCACAACCGTCCATCCGGCGTAAAGGCCAGGCCGTAGGGCGTGCGATGACCCATGGTCCATGTCTCCTCCAGCGTCAGGTTCGGCCCCGGAAAGGTGTACATTCTCACCACGGGTGCGGTCTTCGCAGCTTCTGTATCCTGCGGTGGATCAATCACCGGCACGCTGGCCGCGCCAATCTTCCCCTCCATGGGATTGCCTTTGGCAGGCTTCCCATCCAGCGTCAGCCGCAGAATCTTGCCCAGCGGTTGGTTCGGGTCCTGGGCCGGCGTCATCCGCTGACGATCGCCCACCGTCAGAAACAGATACTTGCTGTCCGGCGAAAAGGCGATCTGCGCACCAAACTGTCCGCCTTCGCCCCGCTCCCCGTCGCGCCAAATCACCTTCAGATCGTCGAGGCTCGCCGAGTCCGTTCCGATCGTCAGCCGCGCCAGCGCAAGCGCCAGGCTCGATCCTCCATCCCCGGGCTCTGAGTATGTCAGGTAGACGCCGTGATCCTTCGCGTAGCGCGGCGACAGAAACACGCCCAGCATTCCGCCTTGTCCCCTGGAAAGAACGGCGGGCACATTCTTCACCGGCGTCTTGGCGCCTTGCTGCGTCACAAGCCACAGCGCGCCCACCTTTTCGGTAATCAGCATCCGCCCGTCGGGCAAAAACGCGATTCGCCACGGCAGATCAAGAGTCGTTACC
>PLST01000445.1:4956-9331 GCA_003164255.1 Acidobacteriaceae bacterium
GTTGGCGAGCAAGCCTTCTCACAGGATGATACATGAACCATTTGTTCGCGGTGTTACTCGCAAACCATGCGGCATCCTCGTCTTCGGGCCTCGATATTTTGCCCGCTCGGCTAACCGTAAAAGACCACACAGAACGCTCGAAATTCATCTCAATTCAAGTTCAAACCATCACTGCTGAAATCCTGGCGCTGCGCCAGCATGGAGTCATCCGTCTCAATCAGAGCAACATCGGTTTCAGCGCGGAGATTCCAGGTGCCCAGGGCCCGTTAACACGATCTAGCGACTCCGCCGTGCGACAAGTAGGAGCGCTACTCCAACCACTGCGGCAATTCCGCCGCGATAGGCCCATTCAATGTGCCCTGTCATGAAGCTCCCCGGTAGTACATTGATCCCCTGCAGAATCCAGATAATTCCAATAACGATCAATAGAACAGCAACTATCCGAAGAACCAACTTGATCGATCGACTCATTCTCTTCACCCTCCTCAATGCCTTCCTCGCCTGATTCGCATTAGGCGCCTCAGGGGACTCAATCTGAGTTCACAGGCTACGATCTGGCGCATTCCTGTCGACGTTTTTTGGGGGTTAGCGCCGCAACTTCACCGGAGATTTGCGGCCCTTCAGGCTCCCCGAAGAGCCCTCACCACCTTGGCCGTCGTCACCACCTGGCCCGTATGGCGCTGCGTGTGGTCCGCCACGTGGATCAGCGCCCCGCCAATCGACGTCGGCAACCGCTTGCGGCCGACGCCACGAAAGGTGTCCAAGTCCGCCGTGGCCAGCACGCGAATGCGGTCTGCCGCATTGCTGAACGACGCCTCAACCTCGGCCAGCAGCGTGGCCAGCGTCTCTTCCCCGCCCTGCTCGCCCTTCAGCGCCGTGAGCTGTTCCGTGGTCAGCTGATTCCCTTCCGCGTAACTCAACAGCCGGTCAGTCGAACGCGCGATATGGCGCAAGTGAAACGCGATCGAAGACAAGCCAAGCGGCTGCGCATGAATCTCGGCATCGCTCAAACCTTCTGTCCATCGGGTCAAATCATCCAGAGAGAGTTCAAGCGCGTGCAACACCGCGCGGCCCACCGCTGGAACATCCGCGTGGGTTCCGCGCAGCCATGGCTCCGTATAGGGCACAGGGGCGCTACTCATGGCGTTACTCTCCTTCGTGTCAGTCGTCCACCGCCGCCGACCCGCAGGGAATGAAACAGGACGATGCGGTTCTGTTTTTGTGGAGGGAGCAGGGGCCCTCAGGCCGATGCGGTTCTGTTTTTGTGGAGGGAGCAGGGGCCCTCAGGCCGATGCGGTCCTGTTTTTGTGGAGGGAGCAGGGACCTTCAGGTCCCTGGAAGAGGAAGGCAATGACGCTGGCCTTTACAGGTTGCGGAAAAACTCCATCGGTGAAGTGGTTTGTATCAGGGCACGAGTTTACTCGTGCCGCAAAAGCCGCAGAATCAACGTCGGGCTTTAGCCCCTGCTGATTCAGCTCGACCGAAGACGCCTTTTTCCGCAGCCTGTTTAGGCCCGGGCCTTTTCTCCGCCCCCCTTATTTTGTGGAACTTGCAGATCAGTTTCTTTCTAGTCTCCCACCGGCGCTGCCGACCCGCAAGGAATCAAACCTCATGCGCAATAGTCACCGCTGACTTGCTGACTTGCTATCTCCGCCCAGCGGAGGCTAACTTGCTGAATTGTCTAATCCTCTCCACCTGAATTACCCAATTCACCGCCCGATTGAGGTTCAGTTTCTTTCTAAGCCACCCCGTCAGCCCGCGCTCTTCACGCGGACGACCGTGATCTTCTCAAATCCCTCTTCGAACACCGGCGGCTTCAGCTTCTCTGCCATCTTCCGCATGATCTCCTCGCTCACCGAGCGATCGCGCTTCCGGTTGCGTTCAAGGCAAACGTCAAGCGGCACATCGAAGAAGACCGCCTGCACCTCGTACCCGAAGCTCTTGGCCATCTTGATCCNNAGTGTGGAAAACACCAGCCCCTGGTAGCGCTGCTCCTCCACATCGTCAAAGAGGATATTGCGCAGCAGGTCGCTCGACAGAGGAGTGATGCCGCGCCGGCCAAACCATGTCGTCTTGCCAGATCCGGGCAGCCCAATGGCCAGAACCACAAAGCCCTTGGGAGCCTGCGCCGAGCGCTCGGGCTCCGCTGTGGGGAGAGTAGGCATCTCCGGCTGGGTCTCGAGCTCAAAACGACCGGATCCAGGCGACTCATTCCAGTCGGTACGGGCTCGACGCTCTGGCCTCGGGGGCCGCGCAGGCGCAGCGCTCCGCGTCTGCGGTTCGGGCCTCTGAACCACCGGCTTTGACTCGGAGGCGGCAGGACGTTCATCCGGGTAAAGAGGAACTAGCGGAGCTGGTTGATTCGATGGAAGTTCCTGGCCAATCTTGCCTGTGGATTCCGAAGTATTAGGAGCGCGTCTGGAACGTCTTCTCATTTCGACTTGAACACCTTCGATCTGATACACGAATAATACATGAAGCCCCGAGGCCACAAACTGTGTGCATCCCGTCACATACAGTTCCATTCCGGCATTGGCATCCTAGCGGTGAGCGGTTTTTGGTTTGTCCATGGGCCTTGCGACAGTTTTCCTTTCGGCACGGTCCCAGTGGATGGTACGATCAAGAGTTTGGTAGATTCGCCAATTTGGCATATTCCAGACGACTCCGCAGCTAAGTCAACTACACAGCCTAACCAACTAAGAAGGAGAAATCACACATGGCAGTAAAGGTTGGAATCAACGGCTTCGGCCGGATTGGGCGCAACGTTCTGCGCGCCGCCCTTGGAAACAACGATATTGATTTCGTTGCCGTTAACGATTTGACGAGCCCGGCGATCCTTGCCCATCTGCTCAAGTACGACTCGATTCTGGGCAACCTGAAGAACGAAATTGGCCACGGCGATGACTTTATCAGCGTCGATGGAAAGAAGATCAAGGTCTGGGCGGAGCGTGATCCCGCCAAGCTGCCCTGGGCCGATGTGGGAGCGCAGATTGTGGTCGAGTCGACCGGACATTTTACCGACGCTGCCAAGGCTAAGGCACACCTCGGCTCGACGGTTAAGAAGGTCATTATTTCTGCTCCTGCAACCAACGAAGACATCACCATCGTGCTGGGCGTCAACCAGGACAAATATGACGCGTCGAAGCACAACGTGATTTCGAACGCCAGCTGCACCACCAACTGCCTGGCGCCTGTCGTGAAGGTAATTCTGGAAACCACGGGCCTCGTTTCCGGCATCATGACCACCATCCATAGCTACACCAACGACCAGGTGATCCTGGACTTTCCGCACAAGGACCTCCGCCGTGCCCGCGCCGCTGCATTGAGCATGATTCCGAGCTCGACCGGTGCTGCCAAGGCGCTCAAGCTGGTCATTCCCGAGACTGCCGGCAAGCTGGACGGCTTCGCCATCCGCGTTCCAACTCCGAACGTCTCGATCGTCGACCTCACCTACATCGCCGAGAAGCCCACCACCGTCGAGGCGCTGAACGCCGCCTTCACCAAGGCCGCCGAAGGCGAACTGAAGGGAATTCTGGGGGTCGACTCCAATCTCCTCGTCAGCTCTGACTTCAAGGGCAACCCGCTTTCGTCGATTGTCGATGCGCCTCTCACCAAGGTCGTCGGCCAGAGCGTGAAGGTGCTGAGCTGGTATGACAACGAGTGGGGCTATTCGAACCGCGTTGTTGACCTGATCAGCTTCCTGGTCAAGAAGGGCCTGTAAAGGCACTTGTCAGTGATCAGTGGTCAGCGGTCAGTTTTCCTGACCCTGGCCGCTGATCTCTGATCCATGAAAATCCCTATGCGCCAAAACATCAGCGGCGGTTCTCCGTTTGAGCCCATCATCGGCTTTTCTCGCGCGGTGCGCGTGGGGAAGGCCGTGCATTTGGCTGGCACGGGGCCGGTGGGCGCGGACGATGCGTCTGCTGAAGCGCAGACGCGGCGCATCTTCTCCATTGCGGCTGAGGCTCTGGCGAAGGCGGCCGCGTCGTTCGGCGATGTTGTCCGTACACGGATGTATTTGACCCACGTGGAAGACTGGGAAGCGGTGGGGCGCGTGCATGGCGAGTTCTTTGGCGTCATCCGCCCCCCCGCTACCATGGTTGTAGTCGCCGCGCTGCTCAATCCGGCCTGGCGTATCGAAATGGAATTTGAAGCAGTGATCCCGGACGCCGGCTAGCCTGTGCCTGGAAACTGATCACTGACAACTGATCACTGACAACTGTTTTCAAGGAAAACCCCATGCCCAAGCTATCCATTCGCGACATCGATTTAGCCAATAAGCGGGTCTTCATTCGCGTCGATTTCAACGTGCCGCTCACTGAAGATGGCTCAACGATTACCGACGACACCCGCATTGTGGCCACGCTGCCCACCA
>PLST01000322.1 GCA_003164255.1 Acidobacteriaceae bacterium
TCGGTCTGCGCGTGCACAAGCGCAAGCTCCGGAGCAAGCTGCTTCAGCACGGCAACCGTCGCCGGCTGGTTGTTCACAAACACGCGCCCTTTGCCCGTCGAGAGAATCTCGCGGCGCAGAATGATGTCGTTGCCTTCCGAGTCGATTCCGTTCTCTTCAAGAATGGCCTCGGCCCCGGGCGTGGACTCAAACACGCAGGCAACCACGGCTTTTTCTGCCCCATGACGCACCACTTCCGCTGACGCCTTGCCACCCATCAGCAGCGCAAGTGCATCTACCAATATGGACTTGCCTGCGCCGGTTTCCCCCGTCAGCAGGTTAAGACCAGGACCCAGGGCGGCAATCGCGTGATCGATCACAGCATAATTCTCTGCGCGCAATTCGACGAGCATCAGCAGCTAACCTCGTTCAACCCGTTCATTCAACGGGATCGATGATGGTGCCTTAAAGCGAATCCGAGCGCAGCATAGCATGAATGGCTTCCCCGGGCGATTCCTGTTGCCCCCTAAGCACCCCGTGGGGGGACCACGTCGATAACTTGGAGCCCCCCATCGCGTCTGATACCGTTGATATTGAGGTGAAATGCCGATTCTAACTGCTGTGTTTGTCTACCTTTTGCAGTCTGACAGCGGTGCCGTCCCTGCGGCGCCAAGTGGAATCACCGGCTTTAGCGCACTCGCAGACCTGGTGGGTAATATCGGAACCATTGCGGTCTTCGTCCTCTTGCTTTTGCTCGCGGCAAGCATCTACTCCTGGACCGTCATCCTGGGCAAAATTTCCACTTTCAGAAAAGCCACCAGGGACAGCCGCAAGTTTGTGCGCGCCTTCCGCAAGGCCACCAAGCTGCAGGAAATTGCAACCTTGGCCACTGAGTGTGCCGCCAGTCCCCTCGCCCAGGTCTTCGAAGACGTCTACGAGACCTACAAGCGGCAAACCGGCGGCGTGGGTCCGCCCCGCAGCATCGTTCCGCTNNCGCATGACGTGGCTGGCGACCATCGCCTCCACCAGCCCCTTTGTCGGCCTCTTCGGAACCGTCATGGGCGTTGTCGATGCGTTTCACGGATTGGGTACAGCAGGTTCTGGAACGCTCCGTGCCGTGGCCCCGGGCATTGCCGAGGCGCTAATCACCACCGCGGCCGGGCTTTTTGTCGCCGTTCCGGCGGTGGTTGCCTACAACCAGCTCACAGCCCGCGTCCGCATGTTCGCTTCGGCCATTGACGACTTTTCGCGCGAACTGCTCAATTCGCTTGAAGAAATTCCGGTGAGAAGCGTCCAGGCGCCAGTTCAATCGACGCGTGCTATGGGATCAGATCTTCCCAGGGGAGGCTGACAGTGGCGTTTACCAGCAGCAACGGCCAGACACGCTCCTCGCTCGCTGACATTAACATCACGCCCCTGGTTGACGTGGTGCTGGTGCTGCTCGTCATCTTCATGATCACGGCGCCGGTGCTGCAGTCGGGTATTGAAGTCAACGTCCCCAAAACCCGCACCGTGAAACAGATCACCGAGCAGCGCATGGTCGTCACCATCGATCACGAGCAGCAGATCTTTCTCGGCGATCAGCCCATCAACATTCATGACCTGCCGCTCAAGCTTCAGCAGGCGGGCACCGATCCTGAGCATCAGGTCATCTATCTGCGCTCCGATCAGGCCGTGCCCTTCGGCGTTTTTGCCACCGTGATGGACGCGGTCAAGCAGGCAGGCATCACCAACGTGTCGATCGTCACGCAGCCGCTGGACGCAAAAGCCGCGGCTGGCGGAAACTAGCTTTTTAAGCGGGCAAACGCGTGGACACAGTCATCGAAGGCGGCGCTATTGTTGAACGCGATTTGATGCCGGAGCCCTTGGCGGCGCCGGTAGCCGGCTCCGTCGCGCTCCACGGCGTATTGTTTGCCGCTCTCATCTTCTGGGGCGTGCTCGGCGGGCTCTTCCATCACAATCTGTGGGGAAACAAGGGCCTCGGCGGCGCGATGCAAGTCAGCCTGGTTAGCGATGCGCTACCCCTGCCCAACAATCAGCCGTTCAACCAGAATGTGCTCACCACGGAAAAACCCAGCGTGGCCCCCGCGCCGCCCAGCCCCAAAGAAACGCAAAAGATCGACGAAAAGGCGATTCCGATTCCAGGCAAGCAGTCCAAGCCCCAGGACAAGACCACCCTCAAGACCCAGATGCACATCCCTCCGCCCAAGCCGGACAATCTGGCCCATTACGGTGAGCAGACGGGAACCTCAATTCAGCGGGCCACCCAGCCGCAGATCAGCTCCAATGGCCCCACCGCCGTAGGCGACAGCGATTTCGCCAGCATGTTCGGCTGGTACGTCTCGCAGATCAACAGCAAAATGGCGCAGAGCTGGTACAAGCAGGAAGTTGATCCGCGCACGCCCAGGGGTGCCCGCGTCTACCTCGTCTTTACTATCCACCGCGACGGCAGCACCAGCAACCTCCAGTTAGACCGCTCCAGCGGAAGCCCCACGCTCGATCTCTCCTGCGAGCGCGGCGTGCAGCGCGCTGAGACCTTTGGCGCCCTGCCCTCGGCTTATAATCAGAGCACGCTCAAGGTTTCATACTACTGTGAGTACTAATGTTGCATCTAACTCCACAAGTAATGATGTTGTATCGAACTCAGCTCCATCGAACTCAGGCCCTGCGCGGTTGCACGCACAACCCGACCATTGCTTTCGAGGAAGGATTGTTCATCGCATGAAGGGATTACGACCGCTTCTTCCCCTCCTGGTAGTTTCATTGGCAGGTTTCAGCGCCGGCCCGGTTGTGGCGCAGGATTGGGTGCACACCGGCACCAACCTGGGCAACCAGACCATCCGCATCGCCGCGGCAGACTTCAAGCCGCTCGGCTACGACGCCCAGACGCCAGCCCTCAAAGCCGTCTTTGACGCCACCCTCTACAACGATCTCGGCAACGCCGGAATCTTTGACGTCGTCTCCAAGAGCCTGGCTCCGCAGGCCATGCCCGGCTCGCCTACTGAAATGGTGGCCAGCCAGTGGTCGGCCGCGCCCTCCAGCGCCGCCATGGTGGCCTTTGGCGCATTTGCCGTCAACGGTGGTCGCATTGCGGTCTCAGGTTGGCTCTTTGATACCAGCAACACTGTCAATCCCCAGGTCCTCGGAAAGCAGTACAACGAGGCTGCCACGGACGACATGGCGCGCACCATAGCACACAGATTTGCCGACGAAATCATCTCCCGGCTCGGCGGCGGCGTCAACGGTATCGCCGAAACCAAGATTTACTTCGTCTCCAACCGCACCGGATCAAAAGAAATCTGGGCCATGGATTACGACGGACAAAATCAGCATCAAATTACCCATCTGGGCAGCATTTCCATTTCGCCCCGCATCTCGCCTGATAGCTCCCGTCTTGCCTTCTCTACGCTTGGGCACGATGGATGGTCGGTGCGCATGTACTCGCTGGAACTCGGCCGCATGGTCGGTTTTCCGGGCGGCTCGGCAGGCGGCAGCAACCTCTCTCCCGCATGGTCTTCAGACGGCTCAAAGGTTGCGTTCTCGTCGTCGCGGTCGGGAGATTCGGAGATCTGGGTGGCAGATGCCAATGGAAACGGTCCACACCGCGTAACCTCGATCACGGGTCCCAACGTTTCGCCAGTATGGAATCCCCGCACCAACTCGCAACTCGCCTTTGTGAGCGGGCGCACGAGCGAACCCCAGATTTACACCATGGATCAGGACGGCTCAAACATGCAGCGCATGACTGACAGCGGGTATGCCGTCTCTCCCTCGTGGTCGCCGAGTGGCGCATTGCTCGCCTTCAGTTGGAACCGCAAATATGGGCCCGGCGATCCCGGCGGGCAAGACATTTATGTCTTCGAGATTGCCAGCATGCACTGGTTGCAGGTAACCCACGAGTCAGGAAGCAACGACTTTCCGTCCTGGGCGCCGGACACGCGGCACATCGTCTTTCAGCGCAGCATCGGACATCGCACCCAAATCTGGACCATGCTGGCCGACGGCACGCACCAGAAGCAGTTGACGCAGGCAGGCGACAATTCGATGCCTAACTGGAGTTGGAAGTGAGCAGAAGCCTCACATCGCCAGGCGCAAAACTCGATCGAGCGAAAACGCTAACGAATGGTCTATTATTTTAAGGTTGCTTGCGGCTCACAACTCCGCAATGTTTAGACCGTGACCATGGGCATCACTGAATTGGCGACGGCGGCAGCCAAAAACCATACGCCGCAACGTGCCGATAAGACTTTTTGAGTTTTCGGAAGGAGCACTACATTGAACGCACGCAATCGAATCCTTGTTCCAGTTGTCCTGCTTTGCGGCCTGATGGCTGTTGCAGGCTGCAAAAAGAAAGAAGCCCCGCTGCCTCCCGCAACGGTGGCTCCGCCAGCAACCATTCCAGCGCCCTCCGCGATGTTGAGTGCCACACCCACCGTCATCTCCGCGGGTGACCAGGTGCAGCTCTCCTGGCGCACCACCGACGCAACTTCCGTGTCGATTGACGGCATTGGCGACGTGCCCACCGTGGGCGTAAAGACGGTCACGCCGACCGTGGCCACCACCTATCACCTTGTGGCCCGCGGAGAAGGCGGCACGGCCGAAGCTTCTGCCACGGTTACCGTCAACTCGCCCCCCGCCATCGTGGTGCCGAGCAACACCATGAGCGCCGCTGAGGAATTCAAGGCCAGCGTGCATGACATCTTCTTTGATTACGACACCGACGCCATCCGCCCCGATGCCCAAGCCACGCTCTCGGCCAATGCCAGCTACCTGGCCAGCCATCCTGACATCAAGATCGTCATCGGCGGCTACTGCGACGAGCGCGGCTCTGACGAGTACAACCTCGCACTCGGCCAGCGGCGCGCAGATGCCACAAAGAACGCCCTGGTCACGGCAGGCGTGGCGGCTACCCGCGTCCGCGTCATCAGCTACGGCAAGGAAAAGCCCTTCTGCAGCGAATCGAATGAAGCATGCTGGCAGCAGAATCGCCGCGCAGGCTTCTCAATCGACCAGTAGTTGCTGCACGAAAGCATTTTCGCTTTTACTATAAACCGGTCTTGAAGGGCACAGCATCCGCCACGGCGGATGCTGTGCAACGCTAAGCAAAATCTGTGCGCTTTACAGACCGCGGAAAAACTCAGTGGGTTAGGTGGTTTGTATCAGGGCACGAGTTCACTCGTGCCGAAATAGCTGCAAAATAAGCCTCGGGCTTCAGCCACTGCTAATTTCGCCCACCCACAGATGCCTCTTTCGGCGCCGTCTTCGGCCCCCTTAGGGGAAGCCGGAACACTACCAACGGCAGTCACGCCTCGGGTCGGGATTGCCGCACGTTTTTGTTAAGATGGGAGAGTTATGAAGATCGCCCACTCAGTTCGCAATCGCTTTCTCGCCGCGGCGCTATTCGCCGCAGTCCTCGCTACTGCCCCTGTCCGCGCGCATGCCGTGTCAAAGGAAATGATCGAGCTGCAGACGCAGGTTCAGCAGCTGCTTGACATGGTGCAGCGCCTGCAGTCAACGTTCGACACGCGCCTCGGCGTTCTGCAGAACCTGGCTCAGCAGACCGCGGACCAGGCCAAGGTGACCAGCGCGGCCGTGGCTGACCTGCAGCAGAAACTGAATGCGCAGAATGAAGGCGTCGGCGCCAAGGTCGACACCGTCAGCGGCCAGGTGCAGTCGCTCAATGACTCGGTTGACGAGTTGAAGTCGCGCGTCGCCAAGCTCAACAAGTCAGTCGAGGATCTGCAGACCCAGTTGCAGAATATTCAGTCTCAGCCCCAGCCGGGCGCGGCGCCGAATAATGGCGCAATGCCCAGTGGCCCCGGCGCCCAGCCCTCCGGCCCCGGCGCGGTTGGAACCATTCCCGGACCGCAGGCTCTCACCGCGCAGACGCCTCCGCTGCAGGATACCTATCAGAGCGGCCTCCGCGACTTTAATGCCGGCAGATACGAGCTGGCCGCGGGCGAGTTCCAGGATGTGCTCCACTACTATCCGCTCGATGACCTGGCCGGTTCAGCCCAGTTCTACATCGGTGAAATCGATTACCAGCAAAAGAAGTACGACGACGCAATCGGCGCCTACAATGCTGTGCTCGAAGGCTTCAGCGGCAACCCCAAGGCCCCCGCGGCGCAACTGCACAAGGGCCTTGCCCTGATTGCGGAAAACAAGAAGGACGCAGGCATTCGCGAGCTTCGCCTGCTCATTCAGCGCCATCCGCGCACGCCTGAAGCCGCCAGCGCGCGCACCAAACTGAACGGCATGGGCGTGCACATCGTCGCCAAGTAACAAGATTCTTCCGCACTCGGAACTGAAAAGCCCCGCTTCGCGCGGGGCTTTTCCATGTGTGGAAAGAATCCAATGGCGAGCTGGCTTGTATCAGGGCACGAGTTTACTCGTGCCGAAAGACTCTCCAAACAAATGCCGGGCTTTAGCCCCTGCTAATTTCGCACAACCAAACTTGCTTTTTTCACAGCCCCGCATCCCGCGGGGCCTTTCTATCTGCGGGCGATCATCCCGTCTCAGCCCATGGCGTGCGGATCGTTTGGTCCCACGATCAGGCTCTTGTGGTGCCGCACATCCGTGCCCTCCACCCAGAAGATCACGTCCTCGGCAATGTTGGTGGCATGGTCGGCCACGCGCTCAAGGGCTCGGCTGATCATCAGCGCGTTCAATGCCTGCGGCGCCATGTGCGACTGTTCTTCCATCACC
>PLST01000354.1:0-2842 GCA_003164255.1 Acidobacteriaceae bacterium
ATGGAAACCAAGTACGGCTCACTCACCCGCGGCATGTTGGCCGCTCACCGCCAGATGCGCGCAAAAGCCGCGCAACAGAAAAACAGCGCCGCAAGCAAGCCCGCGCCGCGTCCCATCTTTACTGCCCTGCGCGGTGGCATGCAGCAACTGGTGGACGCTCTTACCGCGCGCCTCCAACGGGAATCCATCCGCACAAGCACACCGGTAAGTGCAATCAGAAAAACAGCCGACGGCTGGACGATTGAGTCGTCAGGAATCGCGGAGCACTACGACGCCGTCATCGCCGCTTCGCCCGCATGGGCCGTGGGCGCGTTGCTGGCCGGCGTTGACCCTGCGCTTGCCGAGGATCTTGCCGCCATTCCGTACTCTTCGTCTATCACCATCAACCTCGTTTATGACGAGAGTAAGCTTGGCCCCCTGCCCGACGGATTCGGCTTTCTCGTTCCCGCAAGCGAGGGCCGCGCAATGCTGGCCTGTACCTTCGTTCATCGCAAGTTCCTGGGCCGCACTCCGCCCGGCAAAGCCGTCTTTCGCGCCTTCCTCGGCGGCATCCGCAATGAGACACTGCTCACCGAGCCTGACGAAAAGTTACTCGCAATTGTCCGTCGCGAGTTGAGCGAAATTCTAGGAGAAAAAACGATCAGCCTTTCCGTAGAGCCGGAACATGCTGAGGTCGCGCGCTGGCGCCGCGCCATGGCCCAGTACGCAGTAGGCCATCAGGAGCGCATCGCCCGCATCATCGCCCGCGCGGCAGCGCTTCCCGGCCTTCGCCTCGCCGGCAATGCCTACGACGGCATCGGAATTCCCGACTGCATCCGCCTCGGCCGACAGGCTGCGAAAGATCTGGTTGCGGCAGCCGCGCCTGCACCGGTCGAAAACGTCCTCCACGCCACAAAGTAGTTAGCGCGGCACCACCGGCAGAATCAGCGCGCTCGGATGTGCGCTGTCGTGCAGCACAGTATTGGTCGCCTTCACAAACTCCGCGCTCACCGCGTCGTTCTTGCCCGTGTTCAGGTTCCGGTCGAAGCGTGGAAAGTTGCTGCTGCTCAATTCCACGCGAATCCGGTGGCCTTTCAGGAACACGTTGCTCGTGGACCACAGGTCGATCTTGTACTCGTAGACTTTGCCCGGCTCAATCGGCGTTCCTTGCACTCTGCTCTCGCGGTATTTCCCCCGCAGGATCCCTTCCGTCAAATTGATCGCGGTGCCATCCGGAGCCACATCCACCAGCTTGCCCGTAAAGTCCGTATCCACGGCTGACGACTTCGCAAACAAGTCAAGCGTTACCTCTCCGGTCACTTCCGTATCCGCATCGAGCGGCGGCGTGGAGTAGACCAGCACATCCTGCCGACTCTCCACCGCCTTCTGGTCCTGCGGTCCGGGGCTCAAATGGGGCACATCACAGCAGAGCGGTCCGCCAGTGGTTGGCACTGGATTCGCCGGATCGTATACGTAGCTGTCAGCCACTGCTTTCCCTGCTTCGGCGTTGCTCAACAATCCATCGCCCGCTGCACTATTCGCCTTGCCGTCGGATTGCAGAAAGTAGCGCGTCTCCTGCGCCCTTTCCAGCGGCCACATGGCCTCGTCGCGCCACTTGTTCTCGCCCATCACAAAGATCTTCACCGTTTTGCCGTTCGCAAATTTGTTCTGCTTGCCCTTGAACAGGTAGTCGTACCAGTCCAGCATGATGGTGACTTCGTCAAACGGAGCATCCGCTCCAAAATCGACAGCGCCCACCTTGCGTGTCCAACCGGAGTGTCCGCCAATGGCAACTACGAGCTGAGTTTTGGTGCGCGCGTCTTCCGATCCGCCGTGTGCGCGGATGCCCTCGTAATTGCGAATGGAGCCGCCCTGGAAGATGTCGTACCAGGCCGCAATCACCAGCGCCGGCACCTGGATGTTTGCGTAATTCTCCTCAATCGACCACTGCTTCCAATAGCTGTCGTACTCGGGATGCGCCAACCAATCCAGAAAGTACGGCGCGAGCTTGCCGGTGATCTCGGCGCCCGCTGCCTGCTTCAGATTGAAGACCGGATACTGATTCAGCGGCAGCACACTGCTGCCCACCATCGCATTGGTCGCATTCCTGATGGTGCGATTCGCCGTGTCCTGCGCCAGCGCCGAGGTCCACGACTCGTTGAACCACTGCTCAAATGCGCCTCCCTGGTAGGTCCAGTTTTCGTGGTAATTCGATGCCGTCACCACCGGGCAAATTCCCGCCAGATGAGGCGGATGGCCGATCGCCGCCAGCATCTGCGTTGCACCAACATAGGAGCCGCTGAACATGCCCACCTTGCCGCTCGAGTGCGGTAGGGCTGCAGCCCATTCCACCGTGTCGTAGCCGTCTTCAATCTCATGCTTGAACGGGTACCACTCCCCCTCTGACGTGTACCGCCCGCGCACATCCTGGATCACCATCATGAAGCCGCGCAGCGCTCCCAGGCGTCCGACCTCTGAGCCGCCGCTCTTGTCGTACGGAGTGCGCGTCAGCAGCACAGGAACCGCCTGGTCGCCGAACGGCCGGTACAAGTCGGCGTAGAGCGTCACGCCGTCGCGCGTCTTCATCGCAACGTTGCGCTCCACAATCACGTCGGAAGTCTGATTAGATGCAGCCGTGCCGGGCAAAACCGCGGCGGCAAAGGCAATAAGGCAGAGAGTCTTCTTCAGCATCGTGTTCTTTCCCTCTTGGTTTTTGGGCCGCCCCAATTATAGGTTCCGACTATAGGATCCGGCCGAAGTCTCAAGCTAAACCCGCAGCCCGAATCACCGTATACTCTTCCCAGCACATGGCAACGCAACTCGACATCATTCTGGCGACAACCAGGACCACGGTAGAAGCGGC
>PLST01000354.1:2943-4958 GCA_003164255.1 Acidobacteriaceae bacterium
CAGGGCAGCCTGCGCAATCTCGAACTTGCATCGGCCGCGGCGCCATTGCCCTGCTTGCGCAAGGACTTCATGATCGACGAGTACCAGATCGTTGAAGCCCGCGCCCACCGCGCAGACGCCATCTTGCTCATCGCCGCCGCGCTCAAGGCCGCTGAGCTCAAGCGCTTTGCACAGGCAGCCCACGCCCTCGAACTCGACGTGCTGGTCGAGGTGCACACTGCTGACGAAATCACCCGCGTGCTCGAGACACTTGGTGAGACGGGTGCCGACGCCATCGGCGTCAACAACAGGGACCTCAGGAGCTTCGAAGTCTCGCTCGAAACCTCGCTTGCCCTGGTCGAACGAATTCCTGCAAGCGTAATCCGCGTGACGGAGAGCGGGATCTTTACGCCCGCCGACCTTGCTCGTTTGCGTTCAGCCGGCTTCCACGCATTTCTGATCGGCGAAAGCCTTATGCGCCAGCCCGATCCTGGAAAAGCGCTCGCCGAACTGCTGTCCGGGGCCACGGCTGCGCGATGAGCCTCTGGATCAAAATCTGCGGTAACACCTCGCTGGCGGACGCATTGCTCGCGGCAGATGCAGGTGCCGATGCCGTGGGATTTGTTTTTGCGCCCAGTCCGCGCCGCGTCACTGCGGAGCAGGTTGCGGCTATCGTGCCACACCTGCCTGCGGAGCTTGAGAAAGTCGGCGTCTTCGTCGATGCCGCCTTCGAAGAGATCGAGTCAACCGTGGTGACGAGTGGCCTTACCGGCGTGCAGCTCCACTTCAACGCCTCACCGGCCCTGGCCTCGCGCTTGCGCCAACACTTCGGTTCCCAGTTCCACATTCTGCGCGTCCTTCACTTTGAGCCAGGCGCTGCTGAAGCTGCTTCCGACATCCTCAAACACCCCAGCATCGATGCCATCCTCGTCGATTCGCGCACAGCCTCCGCCGTCGGCGGCACAGGTCGATCCTTCGATTGGCTGGCTGCGAGCATGACTCTCTTCCAGAACCCCAAAGGGCCTAAGCTCGTGGCCGCCGGAGGCCTGAATCCGGAAAACGTTGCCCAGGCCATCGCCACACTGCGACCCTGGGGCGTAGATGTCGTCAGCGGCGTCGAGGCCGCCCCCGGCCGCAAAGACCCGGAGAAGGTGCGAGCTTTCATAGCTCGATCCCGAAAAGTTGGAGCTTGATCCTCTTCGAATTTACGATTGTAATGCAGCTGAATTACAATTGTTTCCGGAGTCTTTCCATGCCCGCGAATGCTTTGATACAAGCCAGGATCGATCCTGCGGTGAAAAAACGTGCTGCTGCTGTCTTAGGGAAAATGGGGATCACCGTCTCAGATGCGGTCCGCATTCTCCTGACGCGAACCGCCGCTGAGGGCGCTCTCCCGTTCAATCTGGCTCATAATGCCGTGGAACACGACGCGTGGTTCAAAGCCAAAGTGCAAGAGGCCCTCGACGATACGCGACCAGCCATTGCTAACAAAAAGGTTGAGACCTATTTCGCGAAACGGCGCGCTGCCGCGCTTCGCAAGGAAAAGCGTTAATTCGTGCTTCTGGAATGGTCGGTATTGGCACTTGCCGATCGCGAAGCCATCTTCGATTACATTGAGGCCGATAGTCCGCAAGCAGCAGTTGCCGTCGACGACCGCATTCAAATATGCGTTGAAGGTTTAGCGCAGTTCCCCAATATGGGCCGGAATGGCCGGGTCCCAGAAACGCGAGAGCTGGTTATTTCGGGTACTCCTTACATCGCCGCATACTGCCTTGCCGGAAACGCCCTGCGAATTCTGCGCATACTTCACGGTGCACAAGAGTGGCCGGAAGAGATGTCCAAACAACCTAAGTAGATGTGTTCCTTCACCGTGAGACGATTCACTTCCCGGTTTTCACGCTGAGCAGATCAGGGAAAGTCCATCTTGCGCCGCGCTCCTAGTACACTAAAAAGTTCCCCATTTTCGGCCAAACCAGCAGGAGGCCTCTACAAATGGCATCAGTCATTCTTCCCTCGGTTCCCTCCGAGTCGCGCCC
>PLST01000619.1 GCA_003164255.1 Acidobacteriaceae bacterium
CCCATCGTCGGTGTGCCTGACTTCTTCAAATGCGTCTGCGGGCCGTCGTCGCGAACATACTGGCCAATCTGGAATTCGCGCAGCTTCTGGATCACCCACGGCCCGATGAACAACATGATCAGCAGCGCCGTGCCCGAGGCAAAAGCAGTGCGGAAAGTCAGATAGCGGATGACGCGGAAGGTGTGAAAGAACGGAAAGAGCTTTTCGTAGAGCAGCCAGTAAAGCAAGGGGCCTCCCATGCCGGATTGAGGCGGGTTTCAGGTTGATTTTACAGGGATGGGAGATGGCGGGCTGTGGAAGGGGGCCGCGGCTTTGCGGTAATGGATAACGAGTTTGGTTCGGGGCTGGTGCGGGTGTCGATTGTAACTTGGCGGTTAGAGCGCAGAGCTTCAGCCGAGGCAGAGAAAGACGGCGAGCAACCAATGTTTCATGGAACTGTTTCATGGAACGCGGATTTCTATGGGCTGATGCCGAAACGAACTGAGTGTTATTGGCATATAATGTATATGTGTGATATATACAAATTATGGGCGAGAACGATCCCCTTGCAGCTTGCACCGGTTTCGAATGGGACGAGGCTAATGCTGCGAAGAACTGGGAGCGCCATCGAGTTACCCCGGAGGAAGCCGAGGAAGTCTTCTTTCACGATCCGTTTGTATTACGATCTGACCCGACACACTCTAGGCGCGAAAAGAGGTACTGGGCGTTGGGAAAGACGGGGCGTGACCGAAGACTCTTCCTGGCGTTCACAGTGCGAGGCAAACTGATTCGAGTCATCTCGGCGCGTGACATGAGTCGACGAGAAACTGAGGAGTACGAGCGACATGAAAAAAGTGGTTCCTGAGTTCAAGAGCGAAGCCGAGGAGTTCGAGTTCTGGTCGTCGCGTGGCGAGGGAGCAGACTCAACCAAGTTTCTTGATTGGTCGAAGGCGAAGCGCGCGAAGTTCCCAAACCTCAAGCCCACGCTCAGAACAATCTCAGTGCGGTTGCCAGTGGCGATGATCGAAGATTTGAAGATTCTCGCCAACAAACGCGATGTGCCTTATCAATCGCTGCTGAAGGTGTTTCTGGCGGAACGGCTCGAGGCTGAACGGAGACAAAAGAAGGCAAGCTAAGCGGCAAGACCTTGGGCACCTGCCGAAATTCGAATTCATTTTTCACCCAATAAAACGGCCTCCCGCCACGAGTTTGTTGCGGGAGGCCGTTCTAGTTGAACGGTGTTTGTCTTACCGCGTTTTGGAGACTTCTTCGACGGTGACGGGGTCGAGGAAGGGCATGGAGGCCCGGAGCGTTTTTCCTATGATCTCGATGGGGTGCTTTGCTTCGGCTTCGCGGAAGGCCATGAACTCCTTGCGGCCGGAGTTCTGATCGGCGAGGAATCTTTTCGCGAACGTTCCGTCCTGGATCTCGGTGAGGATCTGCTTCATCGCCTTCTTGCTTTCGGCGTTGATGACGCGCGGGCCGCTGACGTAGTCGCCCCACTCGGCGGTATCGGAGATGGAGTAGCGCATGTAGGCGAGGCCGCCGCGATAGATGAGGTCGACGATNNCGACGATGAGCTTGAGCTCGTGGAGCACCTCAAAGTAGGCGCTCTCCGGCTGATAGCCTGCATCGGTGAGCGTCTCGTAGCCAGCCTTGATGAGTGCGCTGACGCCGCCGCACAGCACGGCCTGCTCGCCGAACAGATCGGTCTCGGTTTCCTCCTTGAAGGTGGTTTCGAGCACTCCGGCGCGTGTGCAGCCGATGCCCTTGAGGTAGCTGAGGCAGAGCGCGTGAGCGTTGCCGGTCGCGTCCTGATGAACGGCGATGAGCCCGGGGACGCCGCCGCCTTCAGTAAAGACTTCGCGGACACGATGGCCGGGCGCCTTGGGCGCAGCCATGCCGACGTCAATACCCTTGGCGGGAACGATGGTCTTGAAGTGGATGTTGAAGCCGTGGGCGAACATGACGAGCTTGCCATCGGTGAGATTGGGACCAATTTCTTCGGCGTACAACTTGGCCTGGGTCTGATCGGGCACGAGGATCATGACGACGTCAGCCCACTTTGTGGCCTCAGCCACGGTCAGCACTTCAAGACCGGCCTTTTGCGCCTTGGCGATGGACTTTGAATTGGCGGCGAGGCCGACTTTTACTTGAACACCTGAATCCTTGAGGTTAAGAGCATGGGCATGCCCCTGGGAGCCGTAGCCGATAATGGCTACCTTTTTCGCCTGGATGACGGAGAGGTCGGCAGCGTGATCGTAGTAAGTCTTGGCCATGATTTTCTCTTGTTTTCCTTTTTTGCTTGCGGTTGGGGTTAAGTCAAAAAGTTTGGCCGCGCGCGGAACTATTCCGGCGCGATGGCGCTGATGTCTTCCGCGGCATCGAGCGAGGTCTCGGCGGGATCGTCAATGCCGGTGCCCATGGCGCGCAGGACGCCGCTGGTGTGATGGCCGCGGCGCATGGTCATTTTGCCGCTGCGGCAGATTTCGAGGATGCGGCCTTCGTCTTCGCGGAGCACTTCAATGAGGCCTTCGATTTTGCTTTCGACGCCGGTCATCTCGATCATGAGCGACTCGGAGGTGAGGTCGACGATGCGGGCGCGGAAGACTTCAACGAGATCGAAGATCTGCGAGCGATTGCGGGGCGAAGCGGCCACCTTGATAAGCGCGAGCTCGCGGGTGACGCACGGAGCCTGGGCGATGTCGTCGACATCAACGACATTTTCAAGCTTGAAGAGGCTGGCGCGGATGCGATGGCCGGCTTCGGATGAAGCTTCGCAGACCAGCGTGAGCCGCGAAAGGCCGACGCGTTCGCTGCGGCCGACGGTGAGCGAGTTGATATTGATGTTGAGGCGGCGGAACAGCGAGGCCACGCGCGTGAGCACACCGGGTAAATCTTCAACGTATGCAACAAATGTGTGGAGCATAAAGGCCTTTCCGAGGACGGAGCTCTGATCTCTGTTACTTTTCGTCTGCAGACTCTTCGAGTGGATCGCTGCCAGGGCGGCGAATCATCTCGTGGAGCGAACTGCCGGCGGGAATCATGGGATACACCGAGTCCTCTTTTTCGACGTAGAAATTGAGCAGGTATGCGCCCTTGGCGTTGCGCGCTTCTGCGACAGCGGAGTCCACTTCAGCCCGTGTACGAACGGCGCGGCCGGGAATGCCGTGAGCATCAGCGAGCTTGACGAAGTCGGGNNGGCGATGACCCAGACTTCCTTGTCGGGGCAGGCAAACTTTGCGCCTATCGCCGAGGGCAATGCAAAGCCCATAGTGCCGAGACCGCCTGAGGTGACCAGGGTGCGCGCATGTTCGTGGTGAAAGTACTGCGCCTCCCACATCTGGTGCTGTCCCACATCGGTGGCGACGATGGCGTTGCCGCCGGTGATGCGCCACAGGTCATGCATGACGTGCGCAGCGTAGAGATGGCCGGAGTCAGGAAGATTCTTGATGTCGCGGACGGCGGCTTCGCCCTTGCTTGCGTCGATGGCCTTGAGCCACGCGGAGCCGTCGCGGCCGGAAACACGGGGCAGCAACTGCTCAAGCACTTCAGCAAGATCACCGATGAGTGCTACATCGACCTTCACGTTTTTGTTGATCTCGGCCGGATCGATCTCAATGTGGATCTTTTTGGCCTTGAGGGCATAGGTGGCGAGCTTGCCGGTGACGCGATCGTCGAAGCGCATGCCGCAGGCGATGATCAGATCGGATTCCTGAATGGCGTCGTTGACCCACGACTCACCATGCATGCCCATCATGCCCAGGTTGAGCGGATGAGAGGCGGGAAAGGCGCCGAGGCCGAGGAGGGTGAGGGCGACGGGAATTTGCGCGCGCTCCGCGAGGGTGCGCACCTGCTCCATGGCCTTCGATTCAAGCACGCCGTGACCGGCGAAAAGGATGGGACGCTTGGCGTTGCGGATGAGCTCGGCGGCCTGCGCGAGGCCCGAGTCTTCCACCGACAGCATGGGGTGGGGGCGATACGGCTTCGGCTTGGCGGCGTCGAAATCGAAGATGGCAGTTCCCTGCTGTGCGTCCTTGGTGATGTCGACGAGTACGGGGCCGGGGCGGCCGGACTTGGCGATCTGGAATGCCTGACGCAGCGCGCCAGCCAGATCCTCGGTCCTGCTGACGAGGAAGTTGTGCTTGGTAATAGGCAGGGTGATGCCGGTAATGTCGACTTCCTGAAACGCGTCCGTCCCGAGCACCTTGCTGGAGACGTTGCCGGTGACGCAGACGATGGGAATCGAGTCAAGCATTGCGGTGGCGATGCCCGTGACCAGGTTGGTAGCGCCGGGGCCGCTGGTGGCGATGCAGACGCCGACCTTGCCGGAGGCACGCGCGTAGCCATCGGCCATGTGGGCCGCGCCCTGCTCGTGGCGCACCAGGATGTGATGGATGGGAAATTTGCGCAACGCGTCGTAGGCGGGCAGGATAGCGCCGCCCGGATAGCCGAAGACGTCAGTCACGCCTTCGCCGACCAGCGTGGCCCAGAGGATTTCAGCACCGGTGAGGCGCGTGGGCGTGGTCAGATGAGCGTTCGAGTCCGATGTTTTGGTTGCACTCGCGTGTGTTTTGGTCCCCATAGTTGAACTCCTCTTTAGCTTTAAGCTTTCAGCTCTCAGCCTTCAGCTTGTTTATTCCCAGTGCCGACGAAATTTCCCGTTTGCCGAGTGACTTCAATCGAATTTCGATCGTGTCTAACTTTCTCTCGGGGCTGAACAGGCTGCGGAAAGAGGCATTTGTGGTCGGGCGAGATCAGCAGGGGCTGAAGCCCGACGCCTATTTTGCCGCATTTCGGCCCGACTAAAGTCGTGCCCTTATTACAAAGCACGTCACCCGTGGGGTTTTTCCGCATCCTGTAAAGCCCTCGACTGTTCTTCTTCCATTGCGGCGCAGCTAAAGCCGCGCCCTTTCAAAACCCATTGCCTTTTTACGGCTTGGCCAAAGCCGTGGTTTTCAAAATTCGGCACCCTTAGGTTGTTGCGCCTTCTGACGCGCTCGTGACGCGGTCAACGTACTTGCGGAAGACGCCTTTGGGCCAGCGCAGGGCCGGCGCTTTGAAGTTCTTGAGGCGCGCCGCCATTTCTTCAGCGCTGATTTCTACATCGAGCTTGCGGTTGGGAATGTCGAAGTGGATGATGTCGCCCTCGCGCACCGCAGCGATGGGCCCGCCGACAAAAGCTTCAGGAGCAACGTGGCCGGCGGTGAAGCCGCGGGTTGCGCCGGAGAAGCGGCCGTCCGTGAGCAAAGCGACGTTCGCGCTCAACTCCGCGTTCGACGAGATGGCCGCAGTCACCTGCAACATCTCCCGCATGCCGGGTCCGCCCTTGGGACCTTCGTAGCGAATTACGACCACATCGCCAGGCTTGATGCCACCGGCCTGCACCACGGCAAAACAATCTTCTTCGCTGTCAAAGACGCGCGCAGGGCCGCGATGGCCGAGCTTATTGGCGGCGGCGATCTTCATCACGCAGCCTTCGGGGGCGAGATTGCCTTTGAGAATCACGAGGCCACCGTTGGGCTTGATGGGGTTTTCAAAGGTATGGATCACGTCCTGGCCCGGTGTTTCAACTGCGGACGCGGCTTCTTCAGCGAGCGTTTTGCCACTGATCGTAAGCGTGGAGCCGTCAGCGTGGCCGGCTTTGATAAGGCGCTGGGCGAGGAGGCGCGAACCACCGGCTGCCTGATAGTCGGATGCGACGTACTTGCCGGCAGGCGTGAGCGAGCAGATGTAAGGCGTGCGCGTGGAGATGATGTCGAAATCGTCGATGGAAAGCGGGATGCCGATTTCGCGTGCAATTGCCAACAGGTGCAACACGGCGTTGGTTGATCCGCCGCTGGCAGCGACGCTGGCGATGGTGTTGTCGATGGACTTGCGGGTGATGATCTGCGAGGGGCGGCGAATGGCGCGGACGGCATCCATCAGAATGCGGCCGGCTTCGCGGGTGGCCGAGGGCTTGTCCGGCGAAGTGGCGGGAACACCGGAGAGATAAATGGGCG
>PLST01000281.1:0-12105 GCA_003164255.1 Acidobacteriaceae bacterium
GAAAATCCCGAGTCGGCAACCGTAGTCACGCTGCACAACACCATCGATCTCCCCACCGACCTCAGCGATCCCAACAGCAAGAAGAGCCCCGCCGACGTCATCGGACTGGCTGTGGGCGACACCACTGGCGTCACGCACGTCCGCCTGTTTGCTGGACCCAAGGCAACCGACATCCTGTCCTCGATCCACGCCACGGGCGCGGACGGAAAGGCAACGGGACAGTCGCTCGAGCCGCTGATCCAATTCGGCTTTTGGACGTTCATCGCCAAGCCCCTCTACATCGTGCTCCGCTTCATGGTCCTCCATGGCATTGGCAACTGGGGCTGGGCCATCATCATTTTCACCGTTGTCTTCAGCCTTGTCATGCTGCCCACACGGTTCATGATGATGCGGTCGTCGCTCAAGATGATGCGCATACAGCCAAAGGTCGATGCCATCAAGAAGCGCTACGCCCATCTCAAGACAAGCGATCCAAAACGGTCTGAGATGAACACCGAGATGATGGAGCTCTATAAAACAGAAGGCGTCAACATGTACGGCGGATGTCTTCCCCTCCTCATCCAGATGCCGCTTTTCTTCGCCTATTTCCGCGTTCTGCAAAACGCGGTGGAGTTGCGTCAGGCGCACTGGTACTGGCTAACCGACCTCTCTAATCCCGATCCGCTGCATATCCTGCCCATCCTCATCATCCTCACCATGTTCCTCACGCAGTACATCACCCCGTCGCCAGGCATGGATCCTGCACAGCGCCGCATGATGGCTTTCATGATGCCGATCTTCTTCGGATTCATGTTGTGGAAATACGCTTCGGGGCTCGCACTCTATTGGGGAACCAGCAACTTCATCAATCTCGGCATCCAGGTCGCCATCAATCAGTCCAAGCTGGGCAGGGAGATGCACGATATTGCCGCCAGGCGGGCCCTCAAAAAATCTGGCGTAAATCCCAAAACGATTCAGGGACGGAAGTAAAGATATCCTTTGTTTCTGAAGCCCCGCTTGAGGTCGTCCTCGAGCGGGGTTTCCCTTTGAGTCGCCAACCTCATTCGATCCGGCACGCTCCGGTGGTGTATCTTCCTACCGTATGGGGTCTACAAACAACATCCCGCATCCCGCACCCGAAGCCGAAGAAGTCTATCGCCGCTGGCTCCAGTTCCTTGACGATGAGTTCATCCGGCACGGCTCTCCTGAACGCCGTTGCGAGATTGTGCGCGACCAGCTTCATCAGCTCTACCTTGGCCGCCCGCATGCGACCAAGTCTGCCGTTAGCCTTACCTCGGAATTGCCGGGAACCATCCTCGCGCTCTCGCTCGATCCCGCCAACGTGACCCTTGAAGCCGAGTACTTTGCTGACACCGATCGTGAGCGCTACAGCCGCCGCAAGCCTTTGCTCTGGTTCTGGAAGATGTTTGACCGCTCGCCCATCGGCCTGAATCACTGGCTCGGCTTGCGTTTCCGTTGCATGCTCGCACGCCACATCTTCGACCACCTCGGCTCCGGAGTAAAGATCTACCACGGCGTTGAGCTCACCTTCGGCTATAACCTCTCCATCGGCGACGGAGTGACCATCCGCCAGGGAGCTCTGCTGAACGATCGCGGCGGCCTCAAGGTCGGCAATGGAGCGGTGATTGGATCGTTTTCGCGGGTCTTTTCGCACTCCCACGATCCAGAGGAATTCGAAAAGGTCACTCTCGTACCCACCGTCATCGGCCCGCGAGCCCGTATCGCCAGCCACGCAATCGTCCTCGCAGGCCATCATGTCGCAGAGGGCGAAGCCGTAGGCACCTTCCCTGCAAGCGGCCTTTAAAGAATCCGCGTACCGGCCACATGCTAACCTGAATTGTTAGCGCCAGTGGAGAGTTCGTTTGATAGAAACCCGCTTTCTTATTGCCGTCTTCGAGTTTGTACTTCTGCTGTTTTCGCTCAGCTTTCACGAGTGTGCTCATGCCTGGATGGCCTCCCGCCTCGGCGACCAGACCGCTCGTCTTGAGGGCCGCATCACGCTCAACCCCATGTATCACGTCGATCCCGTGGGCACTCTGCTTTTTCCCGCGCTCATCATCTTTGGGCCATTCATTGGTTTAAATTTCTTCAGCGGCTTTCTCATCGGGTGGGCCAAGCCAACGCCTGTCATCACACGAAATTTTAAAAAAATCGTGCGCGACGACAATCTCACCACTCTGGCCGGCCCTGTTTCGAACCTCATCCTCGTTCTGCTTGCGTTTTGCGGCCTTGCCATTTTGTCAGTCGTCATTCCAAACGGCCGCGACATTGTGCAGTCTTCGTTCATCGCCGCACTCAATCCCGGCATGCCTTTGACCATGCAGCCGGTGGCCTTGCTCCTCAGCCTGGCTATCCTGATTAATCTCTCACTCCTGTTCTTCAACCTGCTGCCTATACCTCCGCTCGACGGCAGCCGCGTCGTGCGCAATCTGCTGCCCTACAACGCCGTCCAGGTCTACGACCGGATTCCCATCTGGGTCAGTTACCTGCTGATGATTTTCGTCGGCGGAGCCATCATGGGAGCGCTTCTGCGGCCTTCGCTCCGACTGGTCTTCAACGCTCTTATCCACATTTAAAGAGCCCTCCGCATCCCGAGCCATCTCCGGGCGGGCCCTCGCTTCCCGGTACAATGGAATGAGCCTTTTGAGAGTTCTTGTAAAGGGCAGCCGCACTCGTTTGGCGCCACCATGGAATTGAAGATCAAACATGTCTGAAACTCAAACTTCACTGCTTCGTCCCCGCGTGCTCAGCGGCATGCGCCCCACCGGCAAGCTCCATTTGGGCAACTACATGGGAGCCCTCGCCAACTGGGTCAAGCTGCAGGACGAAGACAAGTACGATTGCTACTTCTTCATCGCAGATCTGCATGCGTTGACGACGGATTATGCCGACACATCGGCCATCGAGCCGAACACGCTTGAAGTGGCGCTTGACTTCCTTGCCGCCGGGCTCGATCCCCAGCGTTCGACCATCTTTGTCCAGAGCCAAGTGGTCCAGCATTTCGAGCTGCCCCTCTTGCTCGGCATGATTACGCCCCTCGGCTGGCTTGAGCGCGTTCCAAGCTACAAGGAGATGCAGGAAAATCTCGCCAATAAAGACCTGACCACATTTGGATTCCTGGGCTATCCGGTTCTTATGGCCTCTGACATCCTCCTCTACCAGCCGCAGTTTGTTCCCGTGGGGCAGGATCAGCAGGCGCACGTCGAGCTCACTCGTGAAATTGCGCGCCGGTTCAACCAGTTCTACAAGTTTGGTGAACACGAAGTCTTACCCGAGCCAAAAGTTCTGCTCACACCCTCGCCCAAGCTCCCCGGTACCGACGGCCGCAAGATGTCAAAGAGCTACGGCAACACCATCCAGATGACAGATCCGGAGCCCGTGGTTCGACAAAAGCTGAAGACGATGGTCACCGACCCGGCCCGCGTTCGCCGCACTGACAAAGGTGATCCCGACAAGTGCCCCGTAGGCGACCTGCACAAAGTATTCTCGTCTTCCGATACGCTTGCGAAGGTGTACGATGGCTGCCGCTCGGCTGGAATCGGTTGCATCGAGTGCAAGGGTTGGGCCGCTGACGCGCTCGTGCAGATACTCAAGCCAATCCAGGAACGCCGCGCCAGCTACAGTGCGCCGCAGGTGCTCGAGATTCTCGAAGACGGTTCGCACCGCGCCCGCGCCCGCGCCGAACAAACCATGGAAGAAGTCCGCTCTGCGATGCATCTTCCGTTTGCATCAGCGAACGGCCGATGAGCCCTGTGTAAGCCTCCGAGGGAAATTCAATGGAAGAGAAGTCGGTCCCGTGGTGGCGCAAGGCGATTCATTTTGCCCTGGATGGAATTCGCTCAGGCTTCGGGCTCTTCTCGCGGACGCCCCAAAAAAACGAAACACCAGAGCCGGCACGCCCTGCCGGCCAACAAAATAGTCTAAAAGAAGAATCAGAATTGATCGATCATTCCCCCACACTCAACCCGGAAATTGCCCCGGAAATAGAAACTCTCGCTGAAGTTCAGGCAGCCACGTCTGCGTCGGTCGCAACCCCATCGGCGCAGGCCCCGTCACAGGTCGTTCGAGAGTTTGAGCCCGATGTGGAAGCTGTGCCCGAGCCAGCCACTCAGGCCGCGGCGGAAATACTCCCCGTCACCGAAACCGAACCCGTTCCAGAGGCCCACTCTCCACAAATCGAAACGGAAGCTGAAGCTGAAGCAGCCGATAAGGATGAAGCTGCAATCAGCATGAGCGCTGCCGAGCAAGAGCCCGAACAGAACAAGAACATCGAAGAACGTCATCGGCCCGCAATCCACTCTTCTGAAGAGCCCGCCGTCGGGGTGAAGTCTGCACCCGAGCCGACCCCTGAACCAATTGAGGAGATTGTCCCGGATTTGCCCCCTGAACCATCTGAGCCGCCATCAGCTGAACCGGAAGTCGACACACCAGAGCCGCCGCTTCGGGTCACTGTCCTCCAAACTCCCGCAATTGAATCGGAAACAAAACAGATCCAGCTCGCAAGCGAGTCCGCAGAAATCGAAACAGCCCAGGAAACGCAGAACAAATCCCAGCCAGACCCAATCGAACCGGTAGCGCCCGCAGAAACTGTCGATCCCGCTCCCATCGAAAATCCTGTCCCTGGCGCCCCCGCCTCCCCCGTAGAATCAAAGAAGTCGGTAGCCATCGAAACCCCGAAGGACTCAGTCGAACAACCCGCCTTCGCTGAAGTGGGTGTTGAAGAGGACGTTGAAGACGAATCTTTGAACGAGGCCATCCTCCCGGCGGAAGCGGTTCCAACTTCGGAAGCAGAACCGCCCGCCACAGAACAGGACCCAGAGCAAGAGCCGTTACAAGCACCGCCAACTATGGAAATCAACGAACCCAACCCGGAGCAAACTGCGGAACAGCCCACCGAGTCCGAGACCGGACATGCTCTCGAAATGATCGAGGAACCAGTCGTTCCCTTAGGCGAGCTCCCGGTTGAAGCAGCGCCGAATCCGGCCGTTGATCCACAGCCCGAAGCAGCACCCGCCCCGGCCAATCCGCCCGCGCACAAGCCGATCATCAAGCTCGAGTCCCGCGATAACGAAGCCGATCTTTCCCCGTTTTCGGTCATCGTGGCCCAGGTGTACGACGGCCCGCTTGACCTGTTGCTCGACCTGATCCGCAAGCAGGACATCGACATCTACGACATTCCCATCGCCCGCATCACGGCGCAGTTCCTGGCCTACGTCAATCAATTGAAGGCTACGGATGTCGACGTCGCCGGCGAGTTCATCTATACCGCGTCGCTGCTCATCCACATCAAGAGCAAGATGCTTCTTCCGCGCGCGCCGTCTGGTCCCGACGACGCCGCAGAAGACCCGCGCCGCGAGTTGGTCGAGCGCCTTCTCGAACACGAGCGCTTCAAGAACGCTGCCCAGATGCTCCAGCAGAAGCAGATGCTGGAAGCAGCTACATGGTCGAACCCAGGCATCCACGAGTTCCGTGACGACGTATCTGCCGAGCCCGAAATCGCTGCCGATACAGTCGACCTTGTGCGCATCTTCCGCGACATTCTGGAGCGTGCCCGCAACAGGCCAATCATCAACGTGCAGGAAGACTCCGTCACTGTCGGCCAGATGATCCAGTTTCTTGCCCGCCGACTCACCATGGAAGACAAGCCAGTCGCCCTGCGGCGGCTGCTCAGCCATACACGCTCGGAGCGCGCCCTCATCGCCATGTTCCTGGCTTTGCTTGAACTGGTGCGCATGCAGGCCATCCTGCTCCGGCAGGACCGCGCCTTCAGCGAAATCTTCATCAAGAAGAACATTGGCTTCGAGAACCTGATGAACGACGGCCTGGCGAACGCACGGGACGACTGGCAATAGGTCCATCAGCCTCGGTACCTAGGGCTCTGTCATCCAACTCTCGGCAGGGTGGCCAAATCCCCTCCGGGAGGCCGCCTGCGCTTAACATGGGGCAAATAAAAAGCGAAATCTCGCACTGTGAAGTCTCTCCCGCCCAGGATCGCCACCCAAAAAATGGCTTCCGTCATCCTTCTGAAGCACTGGTGCAAACTCGCACAATCAGTTTTCTTCACGCCCCGCCTTTTCCACTGCGACCGGCAAGCATTTTCACGCCTTAAGCGCTATCCGGTGTAAAATCAAACTTAATCTGGCATCCGCTCCCTCATCGCCGGATAAGCAATCGTAGACCTATGCGATTGTTGAGGTTTTATGGACGTCCTCTCTCCCGACCCTTCACACTCCAGCTTCAAGCCATCCCTATTTCATTTAGATTGCAATCCCCGTTTGCAGCACCTCAATTGGAGGACCAGGCGTCTCCGGAGTTTTTCCGGGCGCATTGGTGATTTCTAATGGCTGACCTTGCAACGGTCGTTGAAGTCATCCCTTCGGGCAAAACTCTGCAAGACCGCAGGACGAAGAAGTCTTCAAGCCGAGCAGGAATCATCGCCTTCCTCATCGCCCTGGCAGGCGGCCTTGGCTACATAGCGTTCCACGTGGCACGTGATCTGGATAACGTCACGGTCACCAGCGCATGGCCCTATCTCCTGTTGGGCCTCGCCTTGCTCATCGCCCTTGGCTTTGAATTCGTTAACGGCTTCCACGACACCGCCAATGCCGTCGCCACGGTCATCTACACCCACTCGTTGGAACCCAATATTGCCGTCGTGTGGTCGGGAATCTGCAACCTCGCTGGCGTGCTCTTCTCCACTGGCACCGTAGCCTTCGCCGTCATCACGCTGCTCCCCGTTGAACTCATCCTAAAAGTCAGTTCCGGAGCAGGTTTTGCGATGGTCTTCGCTCTTCTCATTGCCGCCATCATCTGGAACCTCGGAACCTGGTGGTTCGGCCTCCCGGCTTCCAGTTCGCACACCATGGTCGGCTCCATCATGGGGGTTGGCCTCGCCAACCAGTTCTTGAATTTCCGCAGCGGCGCCTCCGGTCTCGACTGGCAGCAGGTCATCAAGGTTCTCAAGGCTTTGCTCATCTCGCCCATTCTCGGTTTTGCCCTCGCCGGAATCCTGATCCTCATTTCCAAGCGCCTCATCAAATCCCCCGCCCTTTATCAGGCGCCTAAAGACAAGACGCCTCCGCCCTTTCCCATCCGCGCCCTCATGGTGCTCACCTGTACAGGCGTCAGTTTCTTCCATGGTTCCAACGACGGACAAAAAGGCATGGGCCTCATCATGCTCATCCTCATCGGCACCGTTCCCACGGCTTATGCCCTCAACCATGCGGTCAGCCCCATGGAGGTGCAGCAGTTTATTGCGGCCTCTGAACAAGCCACGCAAATCCTCGATCGCCATGTGAGCCCTGCCGCCGCCGACCCCGACCCTCGCGCCACGGTCACCGCCTACCTCCGCACCCGGCAGATGCAGCCCGCCACCTTACCGGCTCTCGGCGATCTCGTGGAAAATGTAGACCGCGAAGTTGTGCTCTACAAAGCCTTCAAATCGGTTCCGGCAGAGGATCAGTCCAACATCCGCAACGACATGTATCTGACCAGCGAAGCCCTCCGCCAGATGCAGAAGGACCATAACCCGGCCTTTACCGCAGAGGAGACGACGGCTCTCGATAACTACAAAACCCGCCTGGATAAAGCCACCAAGTTCATTCCCACCTGGGTGAAAGTGGCTGTTGCCCTCGCGCTCGGCCTCGGTACCATGGTCGGCTGGAAGCGCATCGTCGTCACCGTCGGCGAGAAGATCGGCAAGGAGCACCTGACCTACGCGCAGGGCGCCAGCGCCGGCCTCGTCACCATGGCCACCATCTTTGCCGCAGACCAATTCGGGTTGCCGGTCAGTACAACCCACATCCTCAGTTCCGGTGTGGCCGGCACCATGGCTGCCAACGGAAGCGGTCTCCGTTTGTCTACGATACGGAACATCGCTGCGGGCTGGGTCTTCACCTTGCCCGCGGCAGCTCTGCTCTCCGGGTTGCTCTACCTCATCTTCCACAGCATCTCCTGATTTGTTTGCAAGCCATTTTGCATCCGAGCTTTGGTTCTTTCGCTTCTTCGACGCCGCCTTCGGGCGGCGTCGGCGCTTTCCGGAATTAAATCCTGCCCATCGCCGACCGCCTGGCAACTCTCTGCTCTGAAATCGACAGGCTCCTCAAGTGAGTTCCGCGAATGCCGATACATTCACTGGACGGTTCCGCATTCTGCCCGCCGACATCGGTATTGCGCATGGCCTCACAGCTTCACTGTGCCCATGCCGCATTTGCTCTTCTTCTCGGTGATCAGCTGCCCCGTTTCAGGGAGACAAGCCATGGCGACTCTTGCGGCAGAAGCTCAAAAGCCCATCACTGCTCAGCCGGAGTCGTCAGCCGAAATGCGGTATGTCGCCCGCCAGCCAATTCTCGACCTGCAGGGTCGCGTTCATGGCTACGATCTGCTCTTCCGCAACACACCCGAGACTATCCTTCGCAAAGACGGCGAAATGGCCGTCGAAACCATGCTCGACAACGAAGTCATCTTCGGGCTTGAGCGGCTCACAAACGGCCTGCCCGCATTCATCACCTGCACTGCTGAGGCGCTGGCTGAGGGTTGGGTGCTGGTGCTGGTGCCCGGACTTACCGTTCTGGGGGTATCCGCCAGCCTGGAGCCGGCTCCCGCCCTCGTGGAGGCCTGCGAAACCCTGCGCGGACGTGGCTTTCGTCTCGCGCTCGACGATTTCACCCGGCGGGTTCCTCCTCATCCGCTGCTCGAGCAGGCCGACTACGTCCGTCTCGACTTCAGGCACTTCACAAACTCTGAAAACGAGCAGCTCCAAAAATGGGGTCTGAAATCGCTCGTCAGAGTAGCCCAGAACGTAAAAACTGAAGAGGACCAGCGCAAGGCCTGCACTCTCGGCTTCACCTTGTTCCAGGGTGACTACTTCTGCCACCCGGTTTTATTAAAAAAACGTAAGGTTCCGGCAAACCGCCTTTCCCATCTTGAAATCGTTCGCGAGCTCTATCACGATCCGATCAACATCCATAAGGTAAGTAATCTAGTCAGGCGCGACGCCGCCCTTACTTATCGCCTTCTACGGCTCGTCAACTCCCCCATCTACGGCATCTACCGTGAGATCCGTTCCATTGAGTCGGCCATCACCGTGTTGGGTGAAGCTACCTTCCGCCGCGTTGTGTCGCTGGCCGTACTCAGCGAGCTCAATGTCGACCAGCCTGCGGCAATCCTTCAAATGGCCCTGGCGCGCGCGCGTTTTTGTGAGCTGGCGGCTCACGACTGCGGCCTTGATGCCGATGAACAGTACCTCCTGGGCATGCTCAGCCTGTTGCCGGCCATGCTTGGCGTCCCTATGGAAGAGATTGTGCCCATCCTTCCCTTGCGCGGCCAGATTTGCGAAGCCCTGGCTGGAAATTACACCTCCGAGGGCAGATTGCTTGGGTGGCTCGAATCGCATGAGCGCGGCAACTGGGCTTCCTGCGACCGGATCGTCTCAACCCATCGCCTCGACGCGCATATGCTCCTCCGCAGCTACTTCCAAGCCGTCTCATGGGCAGAGCCGCCGGTAACCACCTGACCAAACACCATTTCTCTTTTTGCTTTTTGTGTAGCTCGCCAGCACGCTCACCTGCGGACCGCGCTGCCAGTTCCTCCACCTCTAAGTCGCTGACCTACCCCGCTCCATCGTTCGTAGCCTTGCCGCGCATCTCCTGATTCTCATATTCAAACAGGCTTAACATTTCGAGCGTCTGATTCATTCTCCTTTCATCTGCAGCGCCTATCTCTGTCTAGGTCCGGCATCCGGGGCCCCGGCTCTACGGGACAGACTCTCTCCACATCTTCCGGAGGTCCATTCCATGGCCGACTTGGCTACTACTGCTGGCTCCCCACCCATTGGGGTGTCGATCCTCGATAAAAAATGAAGAAGGACATGCCCACATGGGTCAGCCTCATCCTTGTCCTGGCGGCATTGGTGGGCGGACTCTCGTTCATCGGTGTTCATGTCATCCAGGATCTTGGCACCATCAAGATCGTGAGCGTCTGGCCCTATGTGCTTCTCAGCCTGGCACTCCTCATCGCGCTCAGCTTTGAGTTTGTCAATGGCTTCCACGACACCGCCAACGCCGTTGCCACGGTGATTTATACGCACTCTCTCGATCCGAACATCGCCGTCATCTGGTCGGGTCTTTGCAACTTGACCGGCGTTCTCATGTCCTCCGGTGCGGTTGCCTTCAGCGTCATCACCTTGCTCCCGGTCGAGCTCATCCTCAGGGTCAGCTCGGGCGCAGGATACTCCATGGTGTTTGCACTCCTCATCGCCGCCATCCTGTGGAACCTGGGCACCTGGTGGCTTGGTCTCCCGGCCTCGAGCCTGCACACCATGGTCGGCTCCATCATTGGCGTCGGCGTCGCCAACCAGATCATGAGTTCCTTCAGCGGTACCTCCGGCGTGGACTGGACGCAGGCCAGCAAGGTCTTCCAGGTGCTCCTCATCTCGCCTGTTATCGGCTTCGTCGGAGCCGCTCTCTTGTTCCTCCTCTCCAAATGGACCATCCGCTACCCTGCGCTCTATGAGGCGCCCAAGGACAACACGCCTCCACCGTGGCCCATCCGCCTGCTGCTCATCTTCACCTGCTCCGGCGTCAGTTTCTCTCATGGTTCCAACGACGGCCAAAAAGGCATGGGCCTCATAATGCTGATTCTCATCGGCACCGTCCCCACGGCTTACGCTCTCAACCACGCCGTAACTCCAAGGGACATGCAGGACTTCGTCGCTGCATCCGACAAGGCCGTCTCCATCATCTAGTCTCGCGTTGACAAGAACGCGGTCATGGCCGGAGACCCGCGCTCCAACCTCACGGAATACCTGCAAACCAAGCAGTTGCAGCCTGAAGACATGACCGCACTCAGCGAAATCATCCGCGATCTTGAGGGCGATGTGCAGGCCTATGGCGACTACAAAAGCGTTCCGCCAAACCTGCAGACCAACGTCCGCAATGACATGTACGTCACCAGCGAAGCCCTTCGCCTCATGCTCAAGGCAGACAACCCCAAGTTCAATCCGGATGAGAAGGCGGCATTGAACAACTACAAATCCAAAGTCGACAAGGCCACCAAATTCATCCCCGCCTGGGTCAAGGTGGCTGTAGCCCTAGCGCTGGGGCTCGGCACCATGGTGAGCTGGAAGCGCATTGTGGTCACCGTCGGTGAAAAATCGGCAAAGAACACCTCACCTACGCCCAGGGCGCCTGCGCAGAGTTGGTCGCCATGGCCACCATCTCCGCTGCCGATAAGTTCGGATTGCCCGTCTCCACCACCCACGTGCTCAGCTCGGGCGTTGCCGGAACTATGGCGGCCAACAAGAGGGGTCTGCAGGTAGCAACCTTGCGCAACATTGCTATGGCCTGGATCTTCACGCTCCCCGTAGCTGCCCTGCCTTCTGGCTCCCTCTATTTCCTCTTCCGCCAGATTTCAAACTAGTTAGCCAGACCGTCACAAAGAGGCGTCCCCAGCCAGGGACGCCTCTTTTTGCGCTTTCCAGGGTGTATCTGGCCCCCGTCAACAGGCACCATGGCTCCATATCCGGTACCATACTTGAGGTACCTATAGACGAATGAGCCTGAAAGCAAAGCTGGAAGCAGTCATTTACGCCGCCGAAGAGCCGGTTACACTGGCCCAACTCGCTCTCCTATTCACCGACGAAGCCCTCGAATGGAAGGCGGAGCAGGAAGCCGAAGCGGCCCAGGCCGCCGAAGCCTCAGGCTCCGAAGGAGAATCCGAGCCTGCCGCCGACGCCGAGCTCGGTTTCATCGAGCCCGAACTCGCAGCAGCGGCTGCACCTTCTCCGGAATCGACCCTCCCCGTCAGCCCGCAGGCTGAAGACACCGCTCCCGAGGGAGAAGACTCCAACATCGACCTCCCCAAAGAAGGCGGCGCTGAGCTCGACTCCGGCTCCGATTCAGAAGCGGTCGGCGATGCGGCAGCCGAGGCGGCGCTGAAGCGCGAAGCGCGACTGCGTGACCGCGAGGCCCGCACCATTCTCCGCCAGTTGCTCGACGAGCTGATCGCCACCTACGCTTCTGACGGCCGTGGCATTGAGATTCGCGAGATCGCCGGCGGATATCGCATGGCCACCAAGCCCGAATATCACGATGCGGTGCGCACCTT
>PLST01000281.1:12169-13774 GCA_003164255.1 Acidobacteriaceae bacterium
CGCTTCGGCCTCAAGGATGTCACCGAACTGCCTTCAATGGAGGAGTTCGAGAAGATGGCCGCCATTGAGTTGGAAGATCCCGAATTCGCCGAGCCCGAACCGGCCGATTCTGAACTGGATGATCGGCCTGAATCCTCTTCGGAGTTCCGGGACGATCCTCGCCTCGAAGTCGATCAGGTTGGAAGTGATGAGCCCGGAGACAAAGCAACCGCCACTGAAGTCACCCCCGAAGCCGCGCCAGCAGCGCCCCCTCCCACTGAGTAAGTAGAAACTGAGGCAGTACCCATGGAGAAGAAACCCAGGAAGACTCGTATCCGCAAAGACAAGCCAGTTGAACAGGCGCAGGAAATCGCGCCCGATCCTGAAACTGTCGTAGCAACACCACCCGTTGTGGAAGACCCCATCGGCGATGTGCTGGACGGAGAGGGCAAAGTCTTGCTTGCAGATGACGCTTCTTCTCAAACGGAATCAGGCGGCGAAGAAAACCCACCCGAAGCCGAAGCCACTCCGGTCGAGACCGATGAAGACGATGAGTCCGGTTTCACCCCCATCGCGCGCCCTGCCGGAAAGCCCGAACGCCTGCAGAAGATCCTTGCGCAGGCCGGTGTGGCCAGCCGTCGCAAGGCCGAGCAGATGATTGAGGAAGGCCGAGTGCAGGTTAACGGCGCCGTGGTCACTGAGCTCGGCACCAAGGCCGACGTCGGCCGCGATCACATCCGCGTTGATGGAAAGCTCTTGCACGGCGCCGAACGCCTGCGCTACTTCGTCCTCAATAAACCTCGTGGCTTTGTCACCACGGTCAAGGATCCCGAGGGCCGCCCTACCGTTATGCAGTTCTTCGAGAAGATGCGGGAGCGCCTCTACCCTGTCGGCCGTTTGGACTACTTGAGCGAAGGCCTGCTGGTCGTCACCAATGATGGCGATTTGGCAAACCGTCTCACCAAGGCCGGATCGGGCGTGGAAAAAACCTACCTCGTCAAGGTTGCCGGTCAACCCACTGAAGATGAACTCGACCTGCTTCGTGGCGGCGTCAGCATTGAAAAAGGAAAGCCTGGCTCGCCAAAGGTGCGCACCGCTGGTGCTCGCATCCGCCAGGTTCGCCTCGGAGATAACCCGTGGTTCGAAGTAGTGCTAATCGAGGGTCGCAATCGGGAACTGCGCAAGATGTTTTCGGCAGTTGGCCATTTTGTCGAGAAGATTCGACGCATCGGCTACGGCCCCCTTGTTCTGGACCAGGAGCCGGGCCACATGCGCGAGCTTCAGCCGGATGAGCTGACGAAACTGCGCCTGGCTTCCGAGGGAAAATTCAAACTCCCCAAGGCAAAAGAAGTGCGCCGCCGCAACCTTGCCGACGCCGCATTGCCCACGCTCCGGCCCAAAGCCGGGCCACGCAGCACGTCCAAACCATTCGACTCCAGGAAACCAGCCAGGCCTTTCGAACCCCGCAATGTTGAAGAGGGCGCAGCACCGTCAAGCGCTCCCGGCGAGTTTCGCCCCAAACGTCCGTTCAGCCCCGGCAAGCCTTTCCGATCAGATAAGCCCTTCCGCCCAGCGCGTCCCTCAGGTGAGGGATTCCGCCCGGCCGCCGGCGCATCCAAATTCGGC
>PLST01000093.1:0-1176 GCA_003164255.1 Acidobacteriaceae bacterium
ATTCAGGAAGCCGATCTGCTGATCGCCTGCGGCATGCGCTTTGACGATCGCGTAACGGGCACGCTCGCGACGTACGCCACCAAGGCGAAGAAGATTCACATTGAGGTGGACCCGGCGGAGATCAACAAAAATGTAAAAGTGGATGTCGCGCTGGTGGGCGATCTGCGCGAGGTGCTGGAGCAGTTGCTGCCACGCATTTCAGGCCGCGACGGCGCGGCATGGCTCAAGACCATCGAGGCCAGCAAAGGCGCGGTTTCGGTACACGACATCAAGAACCTGCCCGACTCCGGGCACTTGTACGCGGCGCACGTAATGCACGATCTGTGGCGCCTGACGGGCGGCGACGCGGTGATCGTGACCGACGTGGGCCAGCACCAGATGTGGGAGGCGCAGTATTTTCACCACGACCTGCCGCGCACGCTCATCACGTCGGGCGGGTTGGGCACCATGGGCTATGCACTGCCCGCGGCCATCGGCGCCAAGTTTGCCTGCCCCGAAAAAGAAGTGTGGGTGGTGGCCGGCGATGGCGGCTTTCAGATGACGGCTTCAGAACTGGCGACCATCGCGCAGGAAAAGATCAAGATCAACATCGCCATCATCAACAACGGCTACCTGGGCATGGTGCGGCAGTGGCAGGAATTCTTCTACGAGCGCAACTACGAGGCCACGCCGCTGGTGAGCCCGGATTTTGTGAAGCTGGCAGACGCGCACGGCATTCCGGGACGCGCGGTGCGCAAGCGCTCCGAGGTTGAGGCTGCGGTGGATGAAGCGCGCNNGGCCGCGATCCGCTGGAAGAGGCGGCGGAGGATAAGTAACAGAGATCAGAGATCAGAGATCAGAGATCAGAGATCAGAGATTCCGGAGGTCAGTTAGGAGTTGTTTTCATGGCGCAATCATTCCGCGATTTGATTGTTTGGCAACGTGCGATGCAATTGACGGTCGCGATTTACCGGTTAACGAAAGGTTTTCCGCGGGAGGAGATCTACGGACTCACAAGTCAGATTCGGCGTGCTGCAGTGTCAGTGCCGAGCAACATCGCCGAAGGGCATGGAAGATTGAACAAAGCCGAATTTCGGCAGTTTTTGGGTATTGCGCGCGCTTCGAATTTTGAGCTGCAGACGCAACTGCAGATCGCGCGCGAGCTTGAAATGGGGAGTCCTAAACTGGTTGATGAGG
>PLST01000093.1:1210-2684 GCA_003164255.1 Acidobacteriaceae bacterium
ATCAACATCAACTCGCTCACCGTAGGGCGCAGCGAGCGGCCGGGACTTTCGCGGTTGACGCTGGTGTGCGAGGCATCGGAAGAGGCCGGGCACCGCATCCGCGCCAGTTTGTTCAAGCTCGAAAATGTTGTCGACGTGGACGACATCGCCAAAGCGCCCGCGGTCACGCGCGAACTGGCGCTCATTAAAGTCGCGGCTACGCCGCAGAACCGCGCGGGAATCTTCGATCTGGTCGAGGTATTCCGCGCCCGCATTGTCGATCTCACTTCGGAATCGCTGATGATCGAGATGACCGGGGTGGAAAGCAAAATCGAAGGNNATGGCCCCGACACCGTCGCAGTAAGATTGTGACAGGCTTGAATTCTCATGGATTCGGCCAGCCCAACCGGGAGATCGCTAATGGACGCAGACACAAAAGCCTGTCCGGTTTGCGGGGAGACCATCAAAGCAGCGGCGATCAAGTGCCGCTTTTGCAATACCGACCTTCAGGCATTTGCCGCTCAAAACGAGCAGGCGACAGAGCAGACTTTGTTCACGGGTCATCCCGCGGCTCTCTACAGCTCGCGGCAAGCGGTGCCCTTTGTTGTGCTGCTGGCGCTGGCAATCGCCGGGGGCTACTTTGCNNGTACTATCGAAGGTCCAGGAATCGCTGGAGCTGTTCCGCGTGGACCATTTCGAGCTGGACAAACCGCTGGGCATGCGGCTGATGGGGCAATGCACGTTGCGGATATTCACTTCCGATGCGGAACTTGGAAGGTTCTCCATCTACGGCGTTCCAGGGCTCGAGGGTCTGGCCAACACATTGCGTGAATGCCAACTGCGCGAGCGCAGCCGGCGAGGTCTTACGACCTTCGTCAAGGCTTAGACGGCAAGCCTTGACCGGCGATGCTTCCCCTTCAACGCATCACTCAAAAAACTAACCAACAAAAGAGGAAACCAGGAATCATGGCAAAAACTTATTACGATCAAGATGCCGATCTCACCCTGATCCAGGGCAAGAAGGTGGCCATCATCGGTTACGGCTCGCAGGGGCACGCACACGCACTCAATCTGAAGGACTCGGGCGTGCAGGTAAAGGTGGGTCTGGCGGCAAATTCCAAATCGATTGCCAAGGCGCAAAAGGCCGGCCTCGAAGTTGCAACGGTTGCAGACGCCGTGAAGTGGGCCGATGTGGTGATGGTTCTGGTTCCCGACCAGACCGCGGCCAAGCTCTATGCAGACGAGATTGGCCCCAACATCAAGCCGGGCGCGCTGCTGATGTTTGCGCACGGATTCAACATTCACTTCAAGACCATTGTGCCGGCGGCGGGCATCGATGTGGGCATGGCTGCGCCCAAGGCGCCGGGCCATCGCGTACGCGAAGTCTTTACCGAAGGCGGCGGCGTACCGGGCCTGATCGCAGTGCATCAGGACGCTACCGGAAACGCGCATGCTCTCAGCCTCAGTTATCTCAAGGGCATCGGCTGCACCCGCG
>PLST01000108.1 GCA_003164255.1 Acidobacteriaceae bacterium
GCGAGATAATTCAGGAGCTTGTCGTAAAACTGGTCGGCTGATCGGGCGGCGAGGCCGAGGATTGAGCTGGCGCTAAAGAGAGTGGGGAAAAGCGCGAAGAGGAAGTAAAAACCAAGTTCTGCTGCGCGGCCGAAGAGACGGTCAGCGAAAAGCGACTTCCAGGTCCGTTTCGCGACGATGCCCACAGGAACGCCCTGAAGATTCCACAGAGAGCGTAACGGCGAGCGCGAAACGAACTCCCAGATGAAATGCTGGCGAGCATTGAAAGACTTGTCGGGAGTGTAACCGTCGTTGTTGATAGCGCACCTCGATTGGTCCTATTTGCACGCGGTCGCCATGAATGCGGCGTGCTGCTGATAAGTCGCCCGAACGCACAATTTCAGCCACGATGCGGAAGATGAGTTCGCGCAGTCCACGGCTGACGCGCTTTCTGGGTGATGAGGGCCGGTTCCAGATTCCCGCAAAGAACAGGAAAAAGCCACTGGTGGTCAGCGGCCCTCTTTGGCCCCAAAATAGACCAAGACGCCGCCTCCTACTATGGCAACGATGCCCAGAATAGGCGGAACAGGGAGCGTATGGTTTTCTGTTTTGTTGATTTGAATTGCACCAATATCCACGGCTTTCTTGTGGCTCGTATAAGAGAATCCGCCGTAGATAAGTGCTGCAACCCCGGCGATGATCAAGAGTATTCCGGCGATTTTCATGATTGCTCCTGTTCGTTCAACTTAGGAATGGCGATGCTCTCCATCTTCGGCAGACATCCGACGTTCATGCAGAAGACGCTCAGAGTAGTGTGTGGATGGTTCCTCCCATTCAAGGCTAAGCACGATTGCAGGCAGCCGGCAGTATCAAATGGAACACAAATTACGTTTGAACATGTCTTTGCTTCCCGGGACGTCGCGACCCTGAAGCGAGCTCTGTGATTGTGCGATAACCGCGAACCAGTTCGATCTGACCTGCTTTGGGGGCAGAGGGACAGGGGGTCCAATCCCTACGCCGGCGGGTAGCCCACATCTCACTTACTCCTCAAATGATTGGGTGCCCCAGCTCTCGATTTTGAGACCTGGGATCGCACGAACCTTTCCACGCCAGGGATCCCTCCCGAAAAACGCCGCAGGGTCCCGAAGTAACGTTCAGCCCGTATCGTCGTCTACCCGTAAGTTATATATGAGTAAACAGTGCGCTGCAGCGCGCAATTCGCGTTCATTTCCTGCTCTCTTCTTCAGACCAAAGAGGCGGCTGAATGGCACGCGTCCTTTCGTACTTCAGGTCGGCGACAATCCTGGACCAGTAAGAGATGCTGCGCTCGGTCCGCACCAGCTGCCGTTGCGCTTCCTTGAGCTTACGTTCGGCATGGCGCATGCGCTCGCGCTTGATTGGATCGAGCTTCCGATCAATGGGCATACATGATTTTAAGATCTCCGGCTCAGGCTTTCGCGCCTGACTGTTCCCTTCAGGCTGCTGAGAAGCCCGGAGTATCGTTTGCGTGACTGTTCATTTCTGACGGCCAAGCCCAGAGCCTTCTTCTGCCCGACCACTACCAGAAACTTCCTGGCGCGAGTGATCCCCGTATAGATCAGGTTCCGCTCGAGCAGCATGAAGTGCTGCATGGCCACCGGGATCACCACCGCCGGAAACTCCGAGCCCTGAGCCTTGTGAATGGTGATCGCATACGCCAGCGAGACCTCGTCGAGCTCGCCATAGTCATAGGTCACCAACCTATCATCGTAGCGGATGAAGACTTCCTGCTCAACGGGATCGATCCTCTCAATGGCACCGATGTCGCCATTGAAGACTTCCTTTTTATAGTTATTCTCGGTCTGAATCACCTTGTCGCGAACCTGAAACCGCCATCCAAATCGCTCGGCGGCCGGCTCAGCCTGCCGGGGCGGGTTAAGGGCTCTCTGAAGCACCATGTTAAGCTCCCTCACCCCGATCGATCCGCGGTTCATCGGGCATAAGACCTGAATGTCCCTGATGGGGTCGAGTCCCTGTCCCTTCGGGATTCTGTCCTGGACCAGCCTCACTAGGGTGGCGGCGATTTCTTCCGGTGTGTCGCGCTCCACGAAATGAAAATCTGAATCAGACTCCGCAGTGCGAAGTTCCGGCATTCTGCCCTGACGGATGAGGTGCGCGCTTGTAATGATCCTGCTTGCGGCAGCCTGTCGGAAGACCTCGGTCAAACGAACGACCGGCATCAGGCCGCTCTCGATCAGATCACGCAAGGCGTTTCCTGGGCCCACCGAGGGGAGTTGGTCCACGTCGCCGACCAGGATCAGCGCCGAGTTTTTCGGAATTGCGCGGAGCAGTGCGTACATCAGGAGAACATCCACCATCGAGGTCTCGTCGACAATGAGCAGGTCGCACTCCAGCGGATTGTTCTCGTCGCGTTGGAATCTTCCCGTGGCCGGATCCACCTCGAGAAGCCGATGAATGGTCTTCGCCTCGAGGCCTGTGGTTTCTGTGAGGCGTTTCGCCGCCCTGCCGGTCGGGGCGCAGAGAAGGCACTTTACCTTTTTGGCTCGCAGGATCTGGAGAATTGAATTGACCAGCGTGGTCTTGCCCACGCCGGGGCCGCCGGTGATGATGGCGGCGCGGCTGGTCAGAACGGTCTTCAGGGCCTCCCGCTGGCTTGGCGCCAGTGTCTTGCCGGTACGAGCCTCGCACCATTTGACGGCCTTTTCGAAATCAATCGCCGGATAGGACGGACGGGCAGAGGCCAGCCTCCTGATCCTGGCCGCAATTCCCTCCTCGGCCCGTCTCAAGTGGGGCAGGAAGACCAGAGGTTCGCCATCGATTTCTTCGAGAACGAGAAAGCCGCCGGTCAGCATCTGCGAGAGTGCCCGCTCAATGATCTCCGCCGGCACCTCCAGCAGCTTCACGGCCGCGGCCTTGAGTTTTTCGAGCGGCAGGGCGCAATGTCCCTCCGAGGTCGCCCCGAGCAGAACGTGATCGATGCCGGCCCGCGCCCGGTTCTGCGAGTCTTTCGGTATCCCGACGCTTTGTGCGATCTGATCGGCTGTGGCGAAGCCGATGCCGTGGATCTCCTTCGCCAGGGTNNACTCCGTGGCTATGCAGGAAAACCATGATTTCGCGGATCTGCATGCCCTCCTGCCAAGCGTTGGCGATCCGCTCCCGGCGCTTTGGCCCGATGCCATCGACGGACTCAAGGATGGCGGGATTCTCGCCGATCACTTTCAATACCTCGGCACCGAAATGGCCGACCAGCTTCTTGGCCAAGACGGGACCGACCCCCTTGACGAAGCCTCCGCCCAGGTACCGCTCAACGCCCTCACTGGTAGTCGGTGGGGTAGCCTTCAACATCTGGGCTTTGAATTGAAGCCCATGCTCTTTGTCCCGGACCCACCAACCTTTGCCAGTCAGCCACTCTCCGGCGCTGATCGAGGGCAAAGAGCCAAGCACCGTCACCTGATTCCGTTGCCCGCGGACCTTCACCCTGAGCACGGCGAACCCGCTCTCCTCATTAAAAAATGTCACGCGCTCGACAAGGCCCGCGATCTCTTCGGTTGAGGGTTTGAGTCCTGGAGAAGAAGCGCCCATTCTCACTGGAGTGTATCCGTTCAACCGGCCTCATAACACCGGGATTATCCGCTAGGATGGGCTTGGCAAACAAGTCAGTCGTTCTCTTCCGGTCCATCAAGATCGGAAGGAAATGGATCTTACGCGTCCCGGCTAAATGCAAGCCCGATAAAATTGAATCATGAAGACCGGCTACGCCAGCCAAACCGCTCTTCGCGTAGCCATTCGCCGCGCCGCCCACCAGTTAGTCGACCACCCACCTGTGCTGGACGATCCGATCGCATTGCCGCTGCTCGGTTCCGGCTACCAGCGGGACCTGGAGCGGGCTATGCACCGCGTGGCGCGAGATTTTCGCGGCTATATGGCTGCACGAACTCGCTACGTGGAGGACCGGTTGACCGATGCTGTTGCCAACGCCATTACGCAATACGTCATTCTAGGTGCGGGGCTGGATACATTTGCTTACCGCAACCCTTTTCTGTCCCTGCAGGTCTTTGAGGTTGACTTCCCAGCGACACAGGCCTGGAAACAGACGAAGTTAGCCGAAGCTGGAATCGCTCTGCCTGCCGGTCTCTCCTTTGTGCCGCTGGATCTGGAGTGTAAGAAACTGGCCGAAGGGCTCGATAAAGCCGGGTTCGATATTCGCCGGGCGGCGTTCTTCAGCTGGGTTGGAATGGTTCCTTACCTCACGATCGATGCCTTTCGTGCGACGTTGGCCACTGTCGGGCGCCTCCCCCGTGGCAGCGGGATCACCTTCGATTATGTGGATTGGCCGGATACTCTGACCCAGCCACGCCGAAAGGTATTTAATGGACTGGCCAAAAAGTTGGCCACCGCTGGCGAGCCATTGCGGCTCTTCCTCTCGCCGCAGGAGTTGGAACACGAACTCAGCGGTGCAGGGTTCGATCGGATCGAGCAGGTGGGAATCGAGCGGCTGAACGAAATCTACTTTGACAGCCGTACCGACGGCCTGAGGCTCTCTCCTTCAGGGGTAGGTACGCTCGTCTCCGCCTGGGTGTAAACAGTCGTGGGCGAATGCCAGGGTTCTCACTGCCACAAACGTCTTGTCTTGCCTGGCTGCTTGGCAGAAAGCCGGGCCGTATCAAGATTCTGAGCGGTCCACATCGGATCTCGTCGTCGCCGATCCTTCCGCGACGTGATTTGAATCATGCTACGTCCGAATCGGCGGTCATTCGCTCGGAACCGTGGACTGCGCCTCCTAGGTGCTCGATTAGCGCATTGGCGTTTATCTGCAGTTGACTCAGTTTCGGTTGGCGAACACATACACTCGGAACCCGCAAGGTGAGGCAAATCTCAGTTTTCTTGTCCCGGCAAAGGTCCAGCCGGCAACGTCCTGGTCTTTGGTATGGAAACGCATAAAAGAAACGGACCCGGCGGGGGCAACCGGCGATATATTAGTCCGTAACCGGGAAGGCAAGAAAGGAAATTCCGGATGCATCCAGTTCCAACTAAGGAAAGAGAAACCCTATGCTGCGAGTCGCAGTGTTCATAGCTGCATCCGCCGCGATCTTGCCGCTGTCCTGGCAGTCGCTCCGGGATATGCGCACACATGGCTTTTATCGCTTTTTTGCGTTTGAGATGCTGCTGGCCCTGATTCTGCTGAACGCGCCAGTTTGGTTTATCGATCCGTTTTCGGCGCGCCAACTGGCGGCATGGTCGCTTGGAGCCATCTCAATTGGACTGGCGATTGAAGGCTTCCGGCTGCTGCGCATCGTAGGCAGGCCTACACAACCCGCCGTTGAGAGCGCCAAGCTGTCATTTGAAAACACAACCACGCTGGTCACGGTAGGCGCGTATCGCTGGATACGGCATCCCTTGTACACGTCCTTGCTGGCGCTGGCCGGGTGCGCATATCTGAAGGACCCGCTGAGCATGGGGTCCATTGCGCTGACCGTGGGCGCGAGCGGTTTCCTCCTGGCAACTGCAATTGCCGAGGAACGCGAGAATCTGCTGCGCTTCCGCGGGGCCTATGCCGATTACATGAAACGTACAAGGCGATTTGTCCCGTACGTTTTCTGAAGTTGAATCCACCATTGGAAAAACCAAACCTGAGCGTTACGCCGCCTCGGATATAAGCAATTCTGGTTCAGTACTGCTAATCCAGTTATCAACTGTGATCTGACTCATCATCGGGATTCGCCTTTGTT
>PLST01000608.1 GCA_003164255.1 Acidobacteriaceae bacterium
CAGGCGCTGCGGCAGGCTGTTGACCGGGGGCTGATCACGGGCCAGCAGCTTCGGAATGCACAACTGAGCGTGACGGCGCGCAAGATGGTCGAAGATGCACTGCGGCGGGCTGCATAATGGCGATTCCGAGAACATATGCGACGGCGGGAGCCTTCCGCAGAGCCCTGGAAGAACGTCTGAAGAGCATGTCGCAGACCCGGCAGATCGATATCAATCGTCTCAGACGTCAGGTCTCCTTCGATCGTTTGCTGGCGAGGTTATTCCGGGAAGACCCGGCGCCTTGGGTGTTGAAGGGCGGTTATGCACTGGAACTCCGCTTCAAGTCCGCTCGATCCACAATCGATATCGACCTGGCCTTGCAGCGGGTCGTGGGGGCAGAGGAAGGTAGCGATCCAGTCCGAGCGATACGAGAGATGCTGCAGGCGATGGCCGATGTCTCATTCGATGATTGGTTCGAGTACACGATTGGACCACCGATTATGGATCTAACTGCGGCCCCTTACGGCGGAGCTCGCTATTCGGTCGAGGCACGTATGGATGGGAGGATCTTCGCCCGGTTTCACCTCGACGCAGGCGTTGGCGATGTGGTGATACAGCCTCTCGAAACCGCCGAGTGCCATGACTGGCTAGGGTTTGCAGGAATCGAGAAGCCACGTGTACGGATGATCTCTCGGGAACAGCAATTCGCCGAGAAGATTCACGCTTACACGCTTCCGCGAAGCTCACCGAATAGCCGGGTGAAGGATCTGGTGGATCTGGCTCTTCTGATTGCAGACAACCAACTTGACCGGCGAAGGGTGATCAACGCATTGCATTTGACCTTTGATCGAAGGGGGACTCACGCTTTGCCAACAAGCTTGAGCGTACCGCCGCCGGATTGGCAAACGCCCTTCCGGGCGCTCGCTGAAGAATGTGGGTTGCAGACGGACATCGCTGCGGTCTTCGACAACGTGCGCGAGTTTCTCGAAAACGTTCTGCTAGGTGGCATGGAGCAGTGATCCAGAGATGGCCAGCAGAAGTTCAGAATCGGTTTCATTCGAGCGGCGTGACGAGGAGAACCAGCGGCTGCGGGAAGAGAATGCTAGGCTGCGTCGTGTTCTGGCCGCTCACGGCATCCCTGTTCCACAGTTCACACCAGACGATGCACGTCCGGTTCAAACGATTACGCCCGCGGCAGTGGAAAACAAGGAGGAACGCGCTCGCAAACGGATCGCGCTCTTCCGGAACCTGTTTCGCGGGAGAGAAGATGTCTATGCGCGGCGATGGGAGAATTCCGACGGCCGGTCTGGATACTCACCAGCGGCGCTGAAGGATTGGAAAGCCATCAATTCAAGCAGGCCGAAGGATCGGAAGAAGGTCGATCGGAATACACGGAAATCCCTCCCGTTGAGCGACGTGGTTATTGAGAATCATCTCCTCGGAAAAGAGACTATTGGCATTTACCCTCTACTTCCGGACGAGACCTGTTGGTTTCTCGCTGTGGATTTTGATAAGAAAACATGGACTGCTGACTCCAGCGCGTTTCTCGATACATGCCGGGAGTTGAACGTGCCAGCGGCCCTGGAACGTTCGCGCTCTGGAAATGGTGGCCATGTTTGGATCTTCTTTGAACATGCGATTCCGGCAAATACCGCACGCAAACTTGGATGCGCGGTTCTGACGCGGACTATGGAACGCCGGCATCAACTTGGTCTCGACTCCTATGACCGCTTATTCCCAAACCAGGACACGATGCCCAAGGGCGGGTTCGGAAACCTGATTGCGCTTCCCTTGCAGTTTGCACCGCGCAAGTCGGACAACAGTGTCTTCATCGATGCCAGCCTCCGCCCGTATCCGGATCAGTGGGGGTTTCTTTCCACGATTCGACGGATGCCTACCACAGCCGCGGAAGAAGTTATCGCCGATGCCCAACGCAATGGCGATCTGATCGGGGTTCGCATCAGTATTGCCGATGACGAAGATGCACAAGATCCCTGGACATTGCCACCTTCACGAAGGCGGATGGAGCGGCCGATTGAGGGGCCACTTCCTGAAACGGTGCAGATCGTCCGCGCGAATCTTCTTTATGTGGAAAAGCTGGGCCTGCCACCGGCCATGTTGAATCGTCTGCTCAGGCTGGCGGCATTCCAGAACCCGGAGTTTTACAAGGCACAGGCGATGCGGCTTCCGACATATGCCAAACCGCGCGTGATCGCGTGCGGCCAGGATTTTCCCCAGCACATTGCCGTACCGCGCGGGTGTCTAACAGAGGTAATGGCCCTTTTGCAGGCGCACAACATCCGGCCCGAAGTTCGGGACGAACGGTTCGCAGGCACACCTATTGCAGTGGAATTCGATGGTCAGCTTCGGCCCGTCCAAGAGGAGGCTGTCGCAGGGATCAGCGTCCACGACGAGGGAATTCTCTGCGCCCCGACGGCTTTTGGGAAAACGGCCGTGGCGGCATGGCTGATCGCAAGACGCAAAGTCAATACTTTGATTCTTGTTCATCGGCAACAGCTACTCGATCAATGGCAGGAGCGACTGGCGATGTTCCTGAATATGCCCGCAGTCTCGATTGGGCAAGTCGGCGGCGGAAAGATGCACCGGACAGGGCGCGTCGATGTCGCGGTCATTCAGAGCCTCTATCAGAAAGAAGCCGTAAAGGACTTTGTTGCTGAATACGGGCAAGTCATAGTCGATGAATGCCACCACATATCTGCGTTTACGTTTGAGCAGGTGATGAAGCAGGTGAAGGCAAAATATGTCGTCGGGCTGACCGCTACCCCAACGAGAAAAGATGGACACCACCCAATTATCTATATGCAGTGTGGCCCTGTCCGGTTCAGCATGAGCGCCAAGGCAATGGCGGAAATGAACCCTTTCGAACATAGGGTGGTTCCCCGCCACACGGATTTCCGGATGCCGCACGATCTCACCGAAGTGACGATTCAGNNCGCTGTCGAATGATGCGTTGCGCAACGCAATGATCGCCGACGACATCGTACACGCCATCGAGTCAGGACGTTCGCCTCTGTTCCTGACTGGCAGGACAGAGCATCTACAGTATTTCGCAACAAGACTCAGTGGCGCCGCTCAACACGTTTTTGTTTTGAAGGGCGGCATGGGCAAGAAGCAGCGCCGGCTGACCGCAGAGGCTATGGCGGCTGTGCCAGAC
>PLST01000209.1 GCA_003164255.1 Acidobacteriaceae bacterium
GAATCCAGTTCTGACTCTCGAATCGCGCCCCTATTCCAATCATTAAGTTAGGTTTAACGCGCCAATCGTCCTGGAAGAACAGCGCCCCGTCAAGCAGCGTAGCCCGTGCCACCGGATTGTTGATGATGGCGGCGGCATACTGGGTGGGTGTTTTCGCGTTGTAAGCGGCAATCGAGCTGAAGGTGTAGGCCCCGTTGCTGCCGGCCGTGGAGTAGTTCGTGTCCCGGTATTCCCGCAGGCGTGTACCGAAACGTAAGGTGTGATTGCCCGCCGATACCGTCGAATAGTCCTGCAGCTCGAAGTTGTCCTGGTGGTCCTGGACAACTCCGTCGTTGTTGCCGCCACCAATAAAGGCGCCCTGGACGGTGATGGAGGGGGTGGTCAGGCTCGATATCTGATTTTCGCGGATACGTATCCACTGCGCCCGTATCTCGTTCAAGAAGTTATTGTTAAATACAATGGCATCGCTGAACTGAAGGGTGTTTTCCTTGTTGTTGTCGCTCAGTGCCTGGTCAGCCAGGTTCAGGACGCCAACCCCGCCCCCGGACTGCACGCCCCGGTAAAAGTAGTCCCGGATGGAAATCGTGTTCTTGCCCAGTTGGAAATCGAACCGCGGGCTTACCGCCAGAATGCTGATGGGGTTCGGAACTGCCTGGCGCAGGCTGGCCGTCGTGTTTTGCGGATTCACCGCATCCACAACGCTCTGGTTCTGCTTTTGCACAACGGAGGCGCTCAGGAAGAACGAGGCGTTTTTGCCCATCGGGCCGGAGATGTCTCCTGTGTAGGAGTACAGGTAGTACTGCGGCTGATCCTGCGCCTGCAAAAGGGGATTGCTCGAGTTGGTGGCCGAGGTACCCCCATAGCCGGAAATGCTCCCGTGCAGTGCCTGGGTCCCAGGCTTGGTGATAATTTCCACGCGCCCGTAGCCCACGCGGTCAAACTCGGCTGAAAACGGGTTCTGGTTTACCCGGATCTCAAGGATCGAAGATTTCGGCGGAAGTTGCCCGCCGGCGAAGCCGTCAATGTAGATTTGCCCGCCGTTGGGTCCGGCTGCAGCGCCGGCTAACTCCTGCAATTCGCTCTGCAACTGGTCCGGGTCGTCCGAGAGGGCGTCCAGATCCCTGCCTCTGAAAACCATGGCGCTTGAGTTCTGAGTTGGACTGACATCAACGCCGTTCGCGCGCCCATTGACGGTCACTTCATCGCGCTCAATGGCAACAGAAAGAGGAAGATTCAGCTCCTTGACACGACCAGCCGCCAGCGCAATCCCCTGGATGGTGAGAGGTTCAAAGCCTTTGGCCGTCGCCTTTACCGTGTACGAACCGGGCGCGAGCGTGCGAAACGCATAATGGCCGTCCGGGCCTGTCTGGGTTTCAACGACCTGCCGCCCGCGTGAAACAGCAACCTTGGCACCGGGAACCACGGAACCCATGGGGTCAGCCACTTCACCCTTCAGAGCACCCGTCTGCGCCGTCGCACTGCCCTNNTTCGTCCGTACGGAGGCACACACCTCCAGAGACATTATCCCAAGGAAAACGAAAGCTGTTCAATGCTCTTTGCGCTTGCGGCGATTTTGAGCATAGTTGGTTAACAATCAGCCACTTGCCGCCTGGCGCGATCGAGTGTGCGTTGCTGGTACCCGAGCTTCCAGGGGACTTATCGACCTGCCGCCTGCCTCCAACTAAATCCGAAGCATACCCTGTGCAGGACCGGCCCGAAATTCCTCTTGAAGGATCTCAAGTTAAACTTGAGGAATACTTGTCAAGATACACGAAATAGAACGTTTGATGATCGCAACTACGTCAGCTTGTAAGGCGCCCGATATGGGCGTGACAGCAAAGCCGTGGCTTCCGCATCGTTTTCGATCGTTTCTGAGGCCACGTCCCACTTCAGCTTCCGGCCAACCATCATGGAGATCAATCCCAAGTGACCGGGGAGGGTGGAGTGATGCGCCACCTGCACCGGTGTAATCGTCGGCTTGCGCGACTTGACGCTGTCAAGAAAGTTGCGCCGGTGCTCCGCCGACTCGTACAACTTGACCTTGCGCAGACCCTCCGGAAGCGATTCCGGCTTGATCCAATCCCGGTTCGAAGCGTCAAATCCGCCGCGGTCCACCCACACCCAGCCGTCGCTTCCAATCCACTTGGTCCCCATGTTGATGGCCGGATGGCCGCCCGCAATTGTGATTGTTACATCGCCAGCATAATGAGTCACTTCCTTGCGATAGGTGCAAGTGATGCTGTAAGTTCCGGCGGTATTCCACACAGCGTTGGACGCCGGGAAATCTCCGTAGCCGTCGATCTCAGAGGGGCCGCTCAAGTCAAAGCCGAGTCCCCAGTGGGCGATGTCGCCATGGTGCCCAATCCAGTCCATCAATTGTCCGCCGCCAGTGTTCAAATTCCAGCGCCAGTTCTTGGGTACGCGCGCTTCAATATAGGGCTCCATCNNGCTTGGTGCCGGCAAAGTCGTAGTGGCCTGCCGGCAGGCCCACTTCAACATGGGTCACCGTGCCGATCAATCCGTTCCGAACAATCTCGGCGGCTTTGTGGAAGTTGGGTACCGACCGCTGCCACGATCCGGTCTGCCAGATGATGTTGTTGGCCTCAACCGCCTTTACGATTGCCTGCTGCTCGGCCACGGTGCGGGCCAGCGGTTTTTCGCCGTAGATGTCCTTTTTCCGGTGCGCTGCCGCGGTGGCCATCAGGGCATGCCAGTGGTCAGGTACGGCGATCATCACCGTATCGATATCGTCCCGCGCCAGCAGCTCCCGGTAGTCCTTGTACGCCTTGCAATCCTGATTTCCGTTGGCCTTGTTGATGGTGTCGACTGCAGATTGCAAGTTCTTTGGATCGAGGTCGCAAGCAGCGATAACCTGACAATCTGCTTCACCTAAAAACACTTTCGTGTTGGCGGGCCCCATCATGCCCCAGCCAATCACCCCCAACGTGATCCGGTTTGAAGGCGCAGTGCGCCCCGTCTGTCCCCAGACGCTCCTCGGCAAAACGGCTGCCGCGCCGGCCGCCTTGATAAAAGATCGCCGTGTAAGGCTTGAAAGAGCCTGCCCGTCCGATTGCATTTTTTTCATAAGTCGTCTCTGCCTTCGCTTGTCTCCGCATTCGCTCAAAGTCGCAGTCAAGAATTTGCAGGCCGGAAAGTAGCGGAAACTTGCGCGCGGGAAGTCTAGCACGGCTGCTTTGGCGCAAGAAAGCTGGCCTAGAGTCGCTTGATGAAAGCCATCGCCTCAGTTAACTGCGGAAACCGGGCTTCGTCGGCCTTGAACTCGCGGGAGTGCACACACCTGCGCAGTCCCCGCATCCGGACCGGGTGCTTGAGGTGCAGCATCTCGTGGTAAAGCAGGTATTCAATGGCATAACGCGGGCTCGAAGGCCGGTCGAAGACGCGGCTCACCACAATGGTGTTGTGTGCGGCGTCGTAATGCCCGAGCGAGCGCCGGGCCAGGTGTTCGCTCCAGGTGAGCTCCGGCCGGCCCAGCAATCCGCCGAAGAAGCGCAGATTGAGCGAGTCGAAGACCTCGTCCAGGTTGTAGAACCNNGATGAAGCGAATCGCTTGTACCGGGCGTTATGCGCAGCGTCGATCGGCTTTTTGTAGAGTTTGGCCAGCAGAATGTGCGCAATAGCGCGAATCACCGTTTCCGGAGCGCCCTCCAGCAGGTCTGAGAGGCTGACATGGATCTGCCCTTCGCGGAGGCGGATGGTGGTGTTCAGCGAAGTAAACCGCCTGAAGCGCAGCTGAATCGGCGGCATCGGCGCGCGGGGGCGCACCACCCGGTACTCTTCCTCAAAGATTGGGACAAATTCCGCGCTCACCAAGATGGAGGTTAGCAGAAGACAGGGTGCGACCAAAAGCCGAAGCCGGGGCAAGTGCCGCTACTTCGGCTCCCACCGGTCCTGACCCTTTTCATCTGGATGCTGGTTGAAGTAGTCGGTCTGCTCCTTCAGCAGCCGGTCCGCCTGGGCGGCCAGGTCCTCGCCGCTTTCGATCGCTTCTTTGCGGGCGAGGCTGAATCCTGGCTCGCCGGCCAGCGCGCGCAGCATCTGTTGCCAGGCTGGAGTCGCTTCAGAAAGTGCCTTCAGGGACTTGCGAATGTCAGCCTTGCGGTCAGAATACACATCCAGATTGTCGCCCAGCTCATCCATCAGGGCCGCAAAATCCTCCAGCGCGTCACTCAGCCGGCTGCTTCGCGCATCCGACGAC
>PLST01000023.1:0-1611 GCA_003164255.1 Acidobacteriaceae bacterium
GCTTCTACATCGACGGTGAACCCCAAGGCGAACCTTCTCCATCAAGCGCGTTTACCGTCAACCTCAAAGCCGGCCGCCACGAGTGGGAGTTGACCGACGCCCTGCCCATACCCATAGCGCCCGAGATCCTCAGGACTGAAAACCGCGCTGGAGGCGCTCGCGTTGTCGTTTCCCCCGTTGCTGCTGCAACTTCTTACAGGATGGAGCTGAGCAAAGATAACGGCGTCACCTGGTCGAAGATCACCGTGCAGGAAGACCCCGTGATCGAAATCAGCTCCCTCGTCAACGGAGAAAAGGTTCACGTCCGCGCCGTTGCTCTCAACGCAGCGCATGAAAGCTCGCCCGGCCCGGAATATCCTCTCTACGTCTCGAGCGCTCCGCCCCCTCCGCCCGATGGCTTGTGTATCGAGTTGTTCGATGGAACCGCCACACTTACCTGGGGAGAGGTCCTCGGCATCATCGAATACAGGCTCTATGCGCGTCTCGCCGGCCAAGATGAGTTTCACCTTATTTACCGGGGACGGGATCGCGCATATGAGGACAAGCGCCCCGAGATTCAAACTGCAAACGCCATCCCTGAAACGTCCGCCGTCCCTGCTGCCGGAGTGATTGAGTACTGCGTCACCGCCGTCAACGGCAACGGAGAGGGGGCCCGATCGCGCAACGCAAACACAAACCCGGCATCCTGGCGCAATTGGGATCCCAGGCCGGGAGAACCCTTCCGTCGTGTTTATGGATTTTCATCCGATTCTCCTCCGCCTTCCGAAGGCATGCCCCGCTACTACCCACGCTGAACCGCGCTGGCGGTATTTGTTCGCGCATCTGTGAGACCTGGATCGCCGCCTATCGACCCGGAATAGATCTGCGTGCCGAGCGTGCAGGAGTGGTTTGAATCGACGGCGAATCCAGGCCTTCGACCAGCAGCAGTTCGCCACCACAGTCCGGCGCAGTGGTACCCTCCTTGTGGCACCTGATGGTTGAACCTGTTGAACAGGAGAAGAGAGAGGGATTGCACATGAGCGGAACAACAAACCGAAGATTTGTCCTGGCTTCGCGGCCCGTGGGAGCTCCTGTGGCTTCAGACTTTCGCATGGAGGCCGAGACCCTCCGATCTCCGGATGCGGGCCAGATGCTCTTGCGGACGGTGTACCTGTCTCTTGACCCGTATATGCGTGGGCGGATGAGTGACGCGCCTTCCTACGCGCCCCCCGTAGGCGTTGGGGAAGTGATGGTGGGCGCAACTGTGAGCCGGGTTGAGATTTCAAGCGTGCCAGGATTTGCCGTAGGCGACTGGGTCCTGAGTCAGAGCGGCTGGCAGGAGTTCGCGATTTCAGACGGTAAAGGCGTATTGAATCTTGGAGCGCACCCGGCCAAGCCTTCCTATGCGCTGGGTGTGCTGGGGATGCCCGGATTCACGGCTTATATGGGACTTTTGGACATTGGACAGCCGAAGCCGGGCGAGACGGTGGTGGTTGCCGCTGCGACAGGTGCTGTGGGTTCTGTTGTGGGACAAATTGCGAAGCTGAAGGAATGCCGCGTGGTGGGGATTGCAGGCGGAACAGAGAAATGCCGCTATGCGATAGAGGAGCTTGGATTCGACGCTTGCCTCGA
>PLST01000023.1:1709-3588 GCA_003164255.1 Acidobacteriaceae bacterium
ACCGAGTGGTTTGAGGCAGGGAAGATCAAGTATCGCGAAGATATAGTAAGTGGATTGGAGAACGCTCCAGAAGCGTTCATGGGCCTGCTGAAGGGGAAGAACTTCGGGAAGCTGGTGGTTCAGGTATCTTCTGAAGCTGGAACGTAAGGACGATCGTTTCATCGACGAGGGCTGCGGAGTTGTTCTGCATTTGCGTGGCCTTCTCCGCGAGCGTCATGCGACGCACCAGGTCAGCGGCCCGCTGCTCAGGTGACAGCTTGGGATTCATGTAGGGAAGATTCGCCGTATCCTGGGCAACTGCGGATTGCAGAAGCGATCCAAAGAAGAGCGTTCCAGTACACGCGATGATCGCAGCAGCCATTCGCGCCATGCGGTTTCTCATCTCTTTTCTCCGGGTTGGGTCTGGGCGGCCGAACTACTTCATTGTGCCGTTTGCGCGATTGCGAAGCGATAAATGTTCACGCTGATCGGCGCCACCGTAATCGTCCCGGGAACGTCGCCGATCGCGATCTCTTTCACATCCACCTGCGGCGCCTGGCCCACATGGTTGACGGCGGTCAGGCTCTGTCCCGTCAACAGCCACAGCTTCGACGGCCCGCCCAGATGCACGCCGCTCACGTTCAGATCGAACTTCTGCTCCGACTCCGTCGCATTCACGACAGAGAGAACCAGGTACTTGCGATCCGGCGAAAGCGCTGCGAACATGTCGAGCGGATAAGTCGGGCTGCCGGAGGTCTTCTCCGGTTGGTCCGGGCTGCCTGCGGGATATTTCGGCGCCGGCTGCGGCGAATTTCCGGTGAGCGCGACCGGAATCGATCCGCCGCCAAATTGCTCGCCGTACAACTGGTACAGGAGCCCCAGCGCGTTCATCGTCGACGAGGTGCGGTTGAAGTCGACCAGCGCGACGCCTGTGGTCTGCGCCCCCATGGTCAGGAAGTCGGTGTACCGGAGCATCTCATTCAGGACCATCCCGTACGCAAGGTCCTGGCGAAGCGTCTGTCCGCCAAACGGGCCTCCGCCGCCGGGTGTGGCGTTGAAGTAGGCGTACTCGTCAATCGACAGCGGAATCTTTTTCTCCACCATCGCCGGGAACCGCTTCTGGTACCCCTGCCACTCTTCGGCCTTCAGGCGCACGGTGTCGGCCGCATAACGCGACGACTCGAGCACCGACATGTCGACTTTTACATACGCATCCTCATTCGGCTTGTCTGCGCCAAGGTTCTTTGCCTTCTCCAGATCCCAATGGTGGCCGCCGCTCGCGTACCAGTGCTCGGCGACGATATCGAAGTTGCCCCAGCAGTCCTTCAGGAAACTTCCCGTCCAGTCTGCTTCCGTACCGTAGAGACTATCGAGGTTCCCGATGTACTTGGCGCGCTGCTCGCGCGGCACGTTCGTGTTCTCGATCATCAACCCCGAGGCAATCAGAACGATCGACGGATCCACTTGTCGCATCGCCTTCGCGAATTCATTGTGCTTCAGCATGAAGTACTTCGAATCCGTGCGGCCAAGCTGCCAGGATCCCCAGGGCTCGTTTCCGATGTTCCAGAACTTCACGTGATACGGTTCCGGATGGCCGTTCCTGGCGCGCTCGGCGCCCATATGCGTGTTGACCGATCCGTTCATGTACTCGACCTCTTCGGCCGCCGAGTGCGAATCACCGAATCCCGCGTTGACGCTGATGTATGGCTCCACGCCGATCAGTTTGCACAACGTCATGAACTCGTCCAGCCCCAGATCGTTGCTTTGCATGGCGTTCCATGCGTAGTCGAAGTCGGGCGGACGCTTATCGATATCGCCGACAATGTGGTACCAGATCAGCCCGGAGGTGTAGTTGCCGCCATACCGCCAGAAGCCCATCTTGATCTTGCTCAGCAGCGCC
>PLST01000023.1:3643-4353 GCA_003164255.1 Acidobacteriaceae bacterium
AAGATAAATCCGCCCCGTGTACTGCTTGCCCTTCACCAGGGCCAGGCCCGATTGCCGGATGCCGTGCGGCGTGGCCGAGTCGAGCTCGATGCGAGGGCTCTGGTCTCCGACAAACGGCTTTTCCTTGTCCATTACCACCACTGCGTCGGGACCGATGGGATACCATTTGCGGATTCTCATGCGAGACGGGCCACCCTCTGACTGAGGCTTGGCTTCGGCCGCCTCGGCTTTGATCGGAAAGTAGAATTTCCGGTCGTCGAGCATTTCCGCCCATACGCTGCTGTACATCATGCTGCCAATGTGCTCGATGAACTGGCCGTATATATACTTCGAGACCGGCGCCGATGTCTGTTGCGTGTCGATGGTTACTTTCAACTGGCTGGGGACAGGCAGCGCCGCTTGTTGTGCCGTGATAGCGACAGCGGTCACAAGCCACAATGGAGCTGCGGCGAGCATCAACATCTTCGCGTTCATCATCTTCTCGTTCATCGTATCTCCGCCGTCATGTGGTGTTGTCGTCTGCCCCTGTTTTCGGCCGATAACGCTCCCGCAACCCGGGGAGTTGCGGCGATTCCTTCGCCGGCCGACAGCCTGCAAGATGTTGCGGTCCAATTCAACTCCACAGGCACCCTCAATGAGCTCTCATGTGATACCAGTTCGGCGCGCCGGGCGTGGGAACGTCGTCTTTGACCTGCGCTCCAATGGCATGC
>PLST01000117.1:0-2154 GCA_003164255.1 Acidobacteriaceae bacterium
CCCCCGCCTGTCTTCTCAGCGCAGCGTTCGCCAACCCATCGATTTCTACCGGCAAAGAACGTGACGCCGAATCCGGCAATGACTATAGATAGATGGGGGACCGCGCCACCTGTTACCCTAACCCTCTGAACGGGGGTAAACGATCCGATACCGGACTCGAGTGCTTGGGCTTCTTTGCCTGCTGCTGGTGATTACTTACCTTGACCGGGTGTGCATCTCGGTTGCGGGGCCGCGCATTCAGGATGCGCTCCACATTGGCCCATTCGAGTGGGGATGGGTGATCGGCGCGTTCACGATCGCATACGCCGCATTCGAAATTCCCACCGGCGCACTGGGCGACAGGATCGGTCCGCGCAAGGTGCTCACGCGGATTGTTCTTTGGTGGTCGGTCTTCACAACGATTACGGGCCTGGTGCTGGGGTTTTATCCGCTGCTGCTGGTGCGATTTCTGTTTGGCGCGGGCGAGGCCGGCGCATTTCCGAACGCGTCGATCTCGGTCGGGCGCTGGTTTCCAGCACATGAGCGGGGTCGGGCGCTAGGCGTGATCCTGATGGCGAGCCAGCTGGGCGGCGCGGTGGCTCCGCTGCTGGTGGTGCCGATCCAGATCCATTACGGATGGCGGGCTTCCTTCTACGTGTTCGGGCTGGTGGGTGTGGGTTGGAGCGCGCTGTGGTGGTGGTGGTTCCGGGACTCGCCGCGCGAGAAGAAGGGCGTGACGGAGGCTGAGCTTGAAGAGACCGGTAACCTGGTGACGCGGGCACACCGGGGGTTGCCGTGGAAGATCGCGCTGAGGTCAACGAACTTTTGGGCAATGGTGACGGTAGCGTTCTGCTACGTGTATACGTTCAATTTTTTCCAGTCGTGGTTTCACACGTACTTGGTGAGGGCGCAGGCGTACAGCGAAGAAAACCTGCTGATGTCGAGCTTGCCTTTTGTTGTGGCTGCGGCAGCGAATCTGGCGGGCGGGCTGGCCAGCAACACGTTGGTGAAGCGATTCGGTCTGACGTGGGGACGACGATCGATTGGGCTGGTGGGGCTGGCAATTGCTGCGCCCTGCACGCTGGCCGTGATGTTTGTGCACCAGTGGCTGGGTGCGCTGATCCTGTTATCGCTGGCTTACGGCGGAATTACATTTCAGCAGCCGACGGTGTTCGCAGTGTGTCTTGATATCGGCGGCGAATACGCGGGAGCCGTGGTTGGCGCGATGAATACTGCGGCCCAGGTTGGCTCGCTCACGTCTTCGCTGGCTTTTGGCTACCTGGTGAGCCGGTTCGGGAACTACAACCTGCCGTTTATTCCGATGGCAGCACTTTCTGTGCTGGGATTTTTCCTGTGGCTTAAATTGGACGCAGGCGAGATGCTGATTCCGGAGTGAGAGCGTTCGTTGTTTTTGGTGGAAACGGGCCAAATTGACGGAAGTGAAACGATTTACAGGAAATTAAACTAGCGGGCTGAAGCTTCGAATTACGTGAAGGTAAGTGACTGGCTGAATTCCCTGCCCTTCAACAATTTAGCGAAATCCGCGATCAGCGCGACGGTGCGCATACCGCGGATTTGACTTTCCATTTGGACTACCGCCGGTTGACGCTCCGCGTCCAAGACCATGTAGAATTTGTGAAATCCTCCAGATGCAGTATTGAACACCAAGAACCAGAGAGGCCAAATATGGCTGCCGTAATCGACAGGCGGATGTCCGCTGAAATGGATGGCGAGTTTGTGGTTTTCCTGATCGGGATGCGGATCAACAGGATCTGGAAGATTCACAAATGGCTGCCCGTGTTGCTCGCCATGCCCAGGATGATCAAAGAGCTTGAGGCCCATCCGCAGTCCGGTTTTATGGGTCACACTGGAATGGGAAAAGTCATGGTGCAGTATTGGCGCACGTTTGAGCAGCTTGAATACTATGCGCGTCACCACGACAAAGAGCACTGGCCGGCCTGGGTCAAGTTTAACGAGCGGCTTGGCAGGTCGCGCGGCGATGTGGGGATCTGGCACGAGACCTACCTGATCAAGCGCGGGCAACACGAGTCGATCTACAGCGGGATGCCGCCGTTTGGACTGGGCAAGGTGGGCAAGTTGGTGCCGGCGAACGGCGCGAGGGAGCGGGCCAGCGATCGGCTGATGGTGGAAGTGGGGTAAAGGCAGGAGCCGGCG
>PLST01000117.1:2162-2516 GCA_003164255.1 Acidobacteriaceae bacterium
CCGGATCGTCTTTGTCAGCACCCTGAACGCCCAGCTTTTTGCCGGGCGTTTTTTGTTGGGTTGAATTTGTGCGATCGGTCTAGCCGCGAAGGAAGTCCTTGGCCTTTTGCACGAGGACGTCGCGGCTGATGTCGGAGATGGCCTCAGTGAGCGGGAGTTGCTTCGGGCAGGCCTCAACGCAGTTCTGGGCGAAGCCGCACTCCTGAATGCCGCCGTCGCCGGCCAGGGCGCGCAGACGCTCTTCCTTGAAGACCTTGCCGGTAGGGTGATTGTTGAAGAGCTTGACCTGGGCGATGGTGGCAGCTCCGGCGAAGCCTGTGTCGTCGTTGAACTGCGGGCAGACTTCCATGCAGC
>PLST01000467.1:0-2353 GCA_003164255.1 Acidobacteriaceae bacterium
TCAATTCATCGCAGTCGTTTCATCGCGATGAGTGGGCGGCGAAGGTCTTTCGGCCGACCCCCATCGACGATGAGCACACTGCCGAAGGCCCATGCCGCAAAGTGAGCAGTATGGGACAGCCAATGCTGACCGGAAGGAGAACGATGGACATTGGGTGTATACCCGCCGCTAGCCGCCGGGCCGTGATTCATCCGGTCAGGAGCCCCGTGTACATTCTGGTTCGTCTTTGACGGGGTTTCAAGGGGGGTTTACAGGAAATTGACCCGATCTGGCTACGCTTCCCCCATGAACCTTCTCCACGGCAAAAGCCTGTTGGTTGCAATGGCATTTGTCTCCCTTGCCACTGGTGCGCGGCCGGAGAACGGGAATGTCGGCATGTCCGGCGGACTCTCGGCCGCGCAGATTGTGGAGCAGATGCAAAGCCGCGATCAGACGCGCACTGAGGAATTGAAACATTACAGGACGCTTCGCCAATACGAGGTGGAGTACCGCGGTCTTGGCACTTTGGCAGCCAAAATGACCGTTGAAGTGAATTACGATATTGCCTCGGGCAAGAACCTTGAGATTGTTTCCCAGAGCGGCTCGAAGTTTTTGATTGAGAAGGTGCTCAAGCGGGCAGTGGAAAGCGAGAAGGAGGCGTTTCACGACAAGGCGTCGATGGCGCTGACCACGGCGAATTATAAGTTTCAACTGGTGGGGAATGATACCCTGGGCGGCCGTCCCGCCTATGTGCTCCATGTGGAGCCATGGTCGCCAAGCAAGTTTCTGTATCGCGGCAAGGCCTGGGTAGACGCGGCCGACTTCGCGGTGGCGAAGATGGAGACGCAGCCGGCCAAGAGCCCGTCCTTCTGGATTTCGCAAACGCTGATTCATTACACGGGGGTCAAGACGGACGGTTTCTGGATGCCGCAACAGATGCGCAGTGAAACCAGCGTGCGTGTGGGCGGCGCGGCCGTGCTGACAATCAATTACGGAAACTACGAGATCGCTTCGGATTTGCAGTGAGTGGTCGAGACATCGCGCGCCGGGTGTCCCAAGTCCGGATTTCCGGACCCGGGATCGAAAGCAAGCAGGCAAAGATGCCAGGATCTAAAAACTAAGAGCTGCTTTTAGATCCCCGCGTACCACGAGTAGCCATAGTCCGGTCCCGGCGATCCCTGGCCGCTGCCGAACTTCTTCATCGAATCGGCCACCGTAATGTGATTCACGAACTTTACGCTCTTGTAGCCCAACTGGCGCGGTACGCGCAGCCTGAGCGGCCCGCCGAACGGCACGGGAAGATCCCCATCGTTCATCCCCATGGTCAGAAACGTCTGCGGATGCTGCGCGTCGCCCAGGTCGATGCTGTCCCACCAGCCTCTCTCATACGAGCGGTACATGGCAAAGCGCGCTTCCGGCTTTAGGCCCGTCTCGCGCAGCACCGCACTGAGCGGCGTGCCGATCCACTCGGCCACATACGACCAGCCTTCCTCGCACACGACCTCCGTAATCTGGCTGCGCACACCAATGCTGCGCAGGTCGGCGAGCGAAAATACGGTGGGCCGCTCCACAAGTCCATCCACCACCAGCTGCCAATCTCTAAATCCGCCCGCCTGCAACAGCTTGAACGCGTCGGTCGGCGGTGCGAGGGCGTTGGGGAAGGGCTTTGGGGAAATTTGGCTGCGACTGAACTCGCGGGCCATGGAGTGGCGTGTGAGGAGGCGTTGCGCTGCGTAAGTGAGGGTCTCGCCGGGGCCAAATACGCCGCCGCTGTCGGGCGGAATCAAACCGTAGCTTCTGGCGAGACGGTCCATTACGCCCAATCCCGTCGCGCCTGCGGCAGCAGCCAGTCCGGTAGTGATCAGTTTGCGTCGCGAAATCGTCATGCGCTTTCCTCCTCTCCTGCGCTTGCGCCGCCAATCGTCATGGCGCGCATGCGCCTCCAGAATCCTCCCATTGCCACCATCGTCACGTGAACTACGAAGAAGATGACAAGCAAAATGGTGAAGAAAAAGTGCAGCGTGCGCGCCGATTGCCGTCCGCCGAGCACGCCAACAAACCACGGCATTGCCGCGTTGAACGAGGGCGACAGCGCCAGTCCTGTCCAGATCATCATTGGGAACAGAATGAAGATCACGGCGAGGTAAGCCAGGCGCTGCAGCGGGTTGTAGCTTTGCTCATCACCAGGAGGCGCACGTCGCAGATATTTGCGCATCACTGCCCAGTACGCCTGCCAGCTGCGCTGGCCTGAAACGGGAAAAAGATTCCGCTTGAAATGGCCACTGGTTACACCGTAAATGCCATAGACCAATGCCGTAATCACCAGTATCCATGCGGCTTCAAAGTGCATGGACCTGCTCCATCCGTTCTGGTC
>PLST01000467.1:2430-3211 GCA_003164255.1 Acidobacteriaceae bacterium
CACAGGAACTAGTGGACAGTGGACAGTGATGAGTGGTCAGAGATCAGGGATCAGAAAGGCAGGGAACAGGGAACAGGGAACAGAGATCAGCTTCTAGCTTCTAGCTGCTAGCTCCTAGCTTCCTTGGCTGCCCGTTTGCGACTCCGGGTCTGAAATCCGGTTGCTCATCTAACGGACGAAGACCTTTTCGTGGGGGCACGGGGCTTCATTTTTGACGGGGAATTTCTGGGTGCGGATTTTACGCGCACTGATTTTTCTGACTGCGGGTGGGAGACGATTTTTGCGAGAAATGGCTGCGGTGGCGCGACGATTTGGGCGTTGCTTGTGAACTGGTCTGCATTGTCTTTGACCAACTCGGCGGTTTTTTGAAGATCGGCTTTGACCAACTCGACAGTTGAAAGTAAAAAGTGCGTTTTTGGTCGTTTTTTGCGGAGTTTTGCAGAGTATTTCGGGATTCTCGCTACGCTTGAAACAGAAGGACAGGGGTCAGAGGTCAGAAGAGCAGGGAACGAGGGACCAAGGGAACAAGGGAACGAAGGACTTGAGACTTTGGAGTTGGATAATCGAGGGAGATTTGGAGCGATGAAGGTATCGGTGCATAAGTTGGCTCGGCGGAATCTGGATGTGGAGATGAGGCCGTTCCGGCAGGCGGGGATGGATAGGCATCCGACGCAGGCGGTGCTGCAGGCGGTGCGGAAGGCGCTGCGGATTCCTCCGCCGCGTCGGACGAGGGACGTCGGGCGCATGGCGAGAAGGAAGCGGGCCGAATTACTGAACCTTG
>PLST01000353.1:0-577 GCA_003164255.1 Acidobacteriaceae bacterium
GCCGTCTCCAACGAAGAGGCAGACAAGATTTTCCCTGGATACAAGACGGTGAAGTCGTATCTTCGCACAACTTCGCAACCAACCTCGGCATAGTTGCTCGAGTGTGGGCCTGAGAATAACTTCCGCCGTGCGGCTCGCAGTGCGGCGGAATGGCAGGCGTTTTTTCGGAGTTCTGTCAGTACTTCGGTATTTTCGGATCGACCTCATCGGACCAGGCCAGGATGCCGCCCGCGAGATTCGATACCTTGGAAAAACCGGACTGCTTCAGGTACTCTGCAATGCGCTGACTGCGTCCACCGGATTTGCACTGGACTACGATCTCGCGGTCACGGTCGAGCTCGCCGATGCGCTGTGCAACATCGTTTTGCGGAATTAGAACGCCGCCGATATTCGCAATCTGATATTCGAATGGTTCCCGGACATCGAGGATAAATAGATCCTCACCTGCATCGATCCGCTTCTTTAGATCTCTTACGTTGACTTGCTGAATTCCGTTCTTTACCGAGCTCTGCTTTGCGCTCTCCGGTTCGATACCGCAAAACTGCTGGTAGTCAATCAGTTTGGTCACAGTGGGGTG
>PLST01000353.1:738-3893 GCA_003164255.1 Acidobacteriaceae bacterium
GGCTTGCCCAGCAACACGCATGCATCGTTGACCAGGTAGCGCGTGGGAAAGTTATCCGTACCATCGGCAACAACGTCGTAGTCCTTGAGGATATCGAGAGCGTTTGCGCTCGATAGCAGAGTGTCGTGCTTCACCACTTTGAGTGCTGGATTGAGAGCCTTGAGCTTCTCCTCGGCCGAATCGAGTTTCTTGCGGCCGATATCGGCGGTCGAGTGGATGATCTGGCGTTGCAGATTGCTGGCGTCAACAACATCGAAGTCCACAAGACCGAGAGTGCCCACGCCGGCTGCCGCCAGGTACAGGGCAAGCGGCGAACCAAGCCCACCCGTTCCCACGCAAAGCACACGAGCGGCCTTCAACTTGCGCTGGCCCTCTACGCCGACCTCCGGCAAAATCAGGTGTCGCGAGTAACGGGACAGTTCATCCGCAGTCAGTTCGGGTAATTCAATTGGTAATGTTGTAGCTGCCATAATTCCTCATCTGGTTCGTTGTTCCTGTTTGCTTGACGCGGCGATCCGCGCCTTTGTTCCGTGCATACGGCTAGCATCCACCAGCGATCGACGGAATGATCGAGAGCGTGTCGCTGCTCGACACCGCCGTTGCATCCTTGGCCGGTAGATAGCGCACGTCTTCATCGTTCAGGTATATGTTCACAAAAGCGCGCACCCTGCCTTCGCTGGTAAACAAATGCTTGCGCAGGTCGGGATACGCCTGCGTCAGCTCATCGAGTGCGCCGGCGATTGTGCCGGCGTTCACTTCCACTGCGTCTTTGCCCGCCGCAAATGCGCGCAAGGGCGTGGGGATGAAAATCGTCATTCCTTCAATTCCTCTCTGTTGCGTTTTCAATCTCTGCCAGGATTCCAATTTCAATTGCATTGCGCATGATCGCCCTACTTGCTCACTGGCTCATGCACTTCGATCTGCTCAAGCTCGAATCGCTTGTTCTCTTCGGTATCTCCCGCCAGCCGGAACGAGTTGGTTTGAGCGGCCACTCCCTTCGCCACGGCCGTGATCACGTAAGAGCAGCCCAGCCAGTGCGCCTCGGCAAGGTCGGTTTGCGACCATTGTGCGGGATGGTCCGGATGAGAGTGATAGAAACCCGCTATGCTCAAACCCTGCCCCCGCGCTTCGCGCTCAATCTTTACCAGTTCTCCCGGCGCAATCTGATACCGGTTGTGCGCCGAATCGGTTCGCGTATTACCGGCCTTTACCGATGCTTCAATGCTCCAGCCCTCTGCTGTATTGTGCCCCAGCAGAGCGCCGCAGCACTCGTGCGGATAAGTCTCTTCGCCGTGTGACCGAATCGAATCGTAAACCGCCTTCTCAACACGCAGCACACTCATTGCTCCTCCCAGAACCGCTCGCTTAAGTACTTGTCAGCCGAATCGGGAAGCACTGTGACGATCACCGCGCGGCGTCCGTTCGCGGATTCTTCGCGGGCGATCTGCATGCTGGCAACCACGGCTGCCGCCGCTGAAATGCCCACCAACAGGCCCTCTTCGCGGGCAAGCCGCTTCACCATTTCGTACGCGGCTTCGGTTTCCACCGTCATCTGGCGATCGGCAAGATGCGGGTTGTAAATGGCCGGCACAATCGAGGTGCCCATATACTTCAGTCCTTCGAGACCGTGAAAGGGCGAATCCGGCTGGAAGCTGATGGCCTGAACAGCGGGATTGAACTCTTTCAATTTTCGTGTTGTCCCCATGAATGTCCCGCTCGTGCCCAGTCCCGCCACAAAATGAGTGACGCGGCCTTCGGTCTGCCGCCAGATCTCGGGCCCAGTCGTCTGATAATGAGCCATCCAGTTGGCGTCGTTTGAATATTGATCCATATAGCAGAAGCGCGCGGGGTCATTGCCGGCCAACTCGCGGGCGCGGCGAATCGCTCCATCCGAACCCACATCGGGGGCGGTCCAATCCACATGCGCTCCATAGGCTTTGAGAATGCGCTTTCGCTCGGGTGAGACATTGGAGGGCATCGCCAGCAGAACCGGAATCCGCTGCTCCGCGCCCAGCATGGCAAACGCAATTCCCGTGTTGCCGCTGGTTGCATCCAGCAGGATCTTGCCCGGTCCTAGTTTCCGCTGGGCCAACGCCTCGCGGAGCATGGCCGATGCGGCGCGATCTTTCACGCTGCCACCAGGGTTGAGCCACTCCGCCTTGGCCAGCAGCGTCACTCCCTCAAGACCGCGAACCGCCTTGTCGAGACGAAGAAGCGGCGTATTGCCGATCCGCTCGGACATTGACGACCCGAGTTGAACATCCGCGCAATCTGCTCGCATCCCGTCAGCTCGCATTCTTGATCGTCGCTCTTGATTCATGGGGTTGATGTCTCTGGCTCGACAATGACGTAAAGGACGCACTCGATCGAACACGCGTCCTGGCCATTCTTATCACTTGTTCCGATGAGGGGAAGAGCCTGGGTCAGATAGAGACTCGTGTTTCTGCCAGTGCGCTCAACCCCACAGGACAAGTCCGAAAGGAGCGACAACAGCAGCATTGGCACGCAAAACCCATATTTTCAGTATAGAAGAGCAAAAAAGGGTCGTCAATTTTGATTTATATACCGCAACTGCAATGCCCCGGCACGCACTCGGACCTCGGCTCAACCGATCTCCACTTGATTTCAGATTTCTCCAGCCTTTGTTGACGCCGGGTGCCCCAGGGTCTCGCTTCTGAGACCTGGGAAAGAACACACTCAATGGTGGTGCCTTTAGCTGAGAGCTGAAAGCTAGAAGCTAGAAGCTAGAAGCTGCCTCACTCACCTGGCCGCCACACTCACCGAAGCACTCGCCGGTCCAACCTTCCCATCAGCGGATACATAGCTGATCCGGTAGGTCGCCGGTCCTGACGCCGGAATCTTGCTGTCAACCGCGCTCGTAGCCATCATCGGTCCCGCGATCCTGATCCAGTTGTCCGTCTGCCCGTCCTGCCGCTCCACAATCACGCTCAGCCCCGAAGGCGGCATGGCAAACTGCAACACAAAATGCGGAAATGGATCGGTCGTGTAACTCGCCGTCGGCGCAGCCGGAGCCGACATCTCGGGCGACCCAACGTGGATCGCCACCGGCCGCGTCGGATCGCTGCGATTCCCGTTCGCGCCCACTGCCACCAACCGGTAATAGTAGTTCTCGCCCGCGCTCACATAAAGATCGG
>PLST01000387.1 GCA_003164255.1 Acidobacteriaceae bacterium
TCATCGGAAATCTCAATCCCGACATTCACATCGTTCTGGCTACCGATCGCACTAAGCTCAACTACCTGGATGCATTGAAGATGGATGTCTCGGGATTTCAGAATCCTTTGCCGCTGGCCTGGTATCACAACTTCGACGGTGGCCGCGAATTCTACCTCGCGCTCGGCCACAACAAGGAGGACTACGCCAAACCCCTCCTCTACGGTGTGATTGAGAACGGCATTCTCTGGGCGATGGGAGATCGCAAATAGTTTCTTTGGTCCGTGGCGGGCAGACACGAGTTTTTCTGGACGGCAAAAAACAAGAAAATCTCACTCCGTGTGCATGTACGGCGTCACACGGCGAAACCCCGATTCCGGTATACTGTGGACTGACCACTGCCACCTTCGGTTCCGCCGCCCAAAGCATGTCTACTGCCACCACAGCAACTGTCGAGGAACTTCCGTCTTCTCAATCAAGAGACGGAACGCGCCACATTCTCAGCTTCGTCTACTTCACGTTCATCTGCTATCTTTCCATCGGCTTACCCCTTGCCGTCCTTCCGCCTTACGTCCATTTGCGTATGGGTTACAGCGCAATGCTCGCCGGTCTGGTCATCAGCATCCAGTACATAGCCACCCTTGCCAGCCGTCCCTGGGCAGGCCGCATCAGCGACCGCGCCGGCGCAAAGGTCTCCGTCCTTTGGGGCATGGGAGCCTGCACGGCAAGCGGCGCCATGCTGGTGGTTGCCGCTTTGGTGCATCTCGTTCCCTGGCTCAGCTTCTCAGCCCTCATTGCCAGCCGCCTCGTCCTAGGTGTAGGCGAGAGCCTGGGTTCCACTGGCTCAACGCTCTGGGGCATCACCAGCGCCGGCCAGGAATCCACCGCCAAGGTCATCTCCTATAACGGCATCAGCACCTATGGCGCCATGGCCCTCGGCGCGCCCCTCGGCGTCATCCTCGACAACCAGTGGGGACTCAGTTCCATTGGATTGCTCACCATCCTGGTGGGCGCCATCAGCCTTGCGCTCGCCTGGCGCAAGCCCCCGGTGCCCGTAGTTCACGGAGTGCATCTGCCCTTCAGCCACGTCCTCGGCCGGGTTGCCCCGCACGGCATGGGCCTCGCGCTCGGCGGAGTTTGTTACAGCGTCCTCGCCACCTTCATCACCCTCTTTTACGCCAGCCGCCACTGGAATGGCGCCGCGCTTTGCCTCACCGCATTCGGTGTAGGCTTCATCGTGGCGCGCCTGCTCTTTATCCAGACCATCAACCGCTTTGGTGGATTCCCCGTGGCCATGGTTTGCCTCACCGTCGAGTCCCTCGGCCTGTTGCTGCTGTGGCAGGCGCACTCGCCCTGGATGGCCATTGCCGGTGCGGCCATGGGTGGTTTCGGCTTCTCGCTCGTCTTTCCCGCCATCGGGGTTGAAGCGGTCAAGCGCGTCCCTGAGAACAATCGCGGCACCGCCCTCGGTGTCTATACCGCCTTTGCCGATGTCTCCTTCTTCCTCACCGGACCCATTGCCGGCGCGGTCATCGGCGCCTTCGGCTACGCAAGCGTCTTTCTCTTCGCCCTCATCAGCGTCCTTGCAGCGCTAGGAATTGTCATCGTTCTCCGCCAGGTCCAGAGCGAAACCACCGAGAGCCTCTAGTTCAGCAGCAAGCCTCCAGCTTCCTGTCTCTGAAATTCAAATCAAGAGCTAACTGTCATCCTGAGCGACCCTGAGCGAAGCGAATGGGGAGTCGAAAGCCTGCCCGCCGTGGCGGGGACCTGCGTTTGCTTTTCGCTCATCTCAAAAAGAAAGCCGGATGCCCCATCCATTCCGCGTTCATTGCGGAATGAGTGGGATCGCAGTTCACTCAACTTCGATGTTTCTCTATTCCCTATTCCCTGTTCCCTATTCCCTGTTTTCCCCAAACTCCGCGTCGGTCACCTTCTCCATCCAAACCGCGGTCACCCCCTTGGCATCGGCTTCCTGCATCGCCAGGTGCACCATGGTGTTGCCTGCCGCAGCCCCATGCCAGTGCCGCGCGCCGGGCTCAATCATCACTGTGTCGCCAGGATTGATCGTACGCACCGGTTCGCCTTCCTTCTGTACCAGGCCTGACCCGGTCAACACATGCAATACCTGCCCCACGGGATGCGTATGCCACGCCGTCCGCGCCCCCGGCTCAAAGCTCACCCGGAACAGCCGCACGCGCGACGGCTCCGCACCCACTGCGATCTCATCCACCCACACGTTCCCGGTGAAATACTCTGCCTCGCCCTTGCGGCTGGTTCGCTTGCCACTGCTCACAATCTCCACATCAACCTCCTCGGTCGTACTCAAGCTCGATTGTAATGAGGTTGCGCCCCTGAGAAAATGAGTCCTGCCAAGATGAGTCCAGACAAGACGACTATGGCAACTAGCAGGGACGGGAAGTGGCATGAATCAATCTGCAACAAAAAAGTGGGTCACAGTGATGGGCAGCTTTGTCGCGGATCTCGCCTTCCGCACCGATCGCGTTCCGGCATGGGGCGAAGCCCTCATGGGGCAGTCCTTCAAGCTCGGGCCNNCTTGAATCGAAACCGCTCTAGGGATCCAACCAATCACTTCTCAGACTTCAACTCCTTCAGGGGAGTCTCTTCCGTCGCAATATCCTCTTCCACTTTCCAGGTCCCGTCTGCTTGCTTCCTGTAGACCTCAACGTAGTTGCCAGCCTGGCCCACGCGCTTCCCGGTTTTCGCATCGGTGGTCGTGTACTCGAATCTGCCTTGCGAATATGCCATCTCTCCCGACTGCGCGATCTCCACTTTGGTGGGCGCAAACACAAGTGAGAAGTTCTTGTCGCCCAGCTCTGGCTTCATTCCCTCGATGATCGCTTGGCGGCCAGTCATCAGCGGCGTGTCAGGGAGCATCGAAGCTGCGTCATCTGCATAAAAAGCCGCTGCCTTCGCAGGTTCCTTCGTGGCAAAAGCCTTTACCCACTGAGCCTCGGTGTCGCGGATCGCCTGCTCGTCCTGGGCGCGTGTATCGGGCGCGGCCGTCGGCGCTTGCCTGCACCCTGATTGGAACCCAACGAACAATACTCCGGCGAAGAGAAGCACAATGGATTTGGGCATGAGCCTGAGTCTGGATGTGAGCATGAGCAAGTCTCCTTTTGGTCGTCGAGCGCTGAAATACGGTTTTATCACGTCGCATCATTCCCCAACAGCCCGCGCTCTATCGATTCATCGCTCAATGCGCGACCGGCCAAGGCACGAGACCAAGCGCTTCCGTCTCCTGGAGCGACCCCCAAAAACGACGACGGCCACCCCGAAGGGTGGCCGTCGTCGTTTCTTGCCGGAAAGGAAAGCCGAGCCTACTTCTGCTCGTCCTTTTTCCAGTTGATCAAATCGCCAAGCGTCGTNNTGTGCCCGGCTGGCTTCCTGCCCAACTGCGCGCAGGCTCAGGCCAACCTTCTTCTCCTCGACGTTGATCTTGATGATCTTGAACTCGTGCTCCATGCCCGTCTCCAGCTTGGTCGCATCGTCGCCGGCCTCGGAGATGTGGCAAAGTCCTTCCACGCCCTCCGCGATCTCAACGAATGCTCCAAACTGAGCCGTCCGCAGCACCTTGCCATGAACCTGGTCGCCCACGCGATGCGTAGCGAAGAAGCTCTCCCAGACGTCGGGCTGCAGCTGCTTGATGCCCAGGCTCAAGCGGCGATTCTGCGGCTCAACGCCCAACACAACTGCCTTTACCTTTTCGCCCTTCTTCACGATCTCTGAAGGATGCTTCACGCGCTTGGTCCAGCTCAGGTTCGATACATGAACCAGCCCGTCGATGCCGTCCTCGATTTCGATGAAGGCGCCAAAGTCGGTCAGGTTGCGAACCCGGCCTTCAACAATTGCGCCCGTCGGATACTTCTCCGTCAGGTTCTCCCAGGGATTCTCAAGCAGTTGCTTCATGCCCAGCGACCTGCGGCGGTCCGCCGGATTCACGCTCA
>PLST01000485.1 GCA_003164255.1 Acidobacteriaceae bacterium
GAGCAGCAGGAGGGCCGCGGCATCGGTCTCATGGCCAAGCTCAAGGCCTACCAGTTGCAGGATCAGGGCATGGACACCGTTGAAGCCAACGTCGAGCTCGGGTTCGCAGCCGATTGCCGCGGCTACGAACTGCCCGCCGAGGTGCTCAAGCTACTCGGTGTCAAGAGCGTCCGCCTCATGACCAACAACCCTGAAAAAGTCTCCGCGCTCGAGTCCGCCGGCATCGTAGTAGCCGAGCGCCTCTCCGCCGAAGTCGAGCCCCAGGAAAGCTTCGCCGGCTATCTAAAAACCAAGCAGGAAAAAATGGGCCACATCCTCGAAATGGTAGTCACTGAAGACCAGTCAGAGTAAACCCTCCTCAAAAAGCTGTCAGTACCCCACCCTAAACCGTTCCCGCGCGTGCTTTGGTTTTTCCAGTTCGTCCACTAGGGCAATCGCGAAGTCTTCCATCGACACGTGACTCTTCCCATCGGCAGCTATCAGAAGCTGGTCTTTGCCAAGGCGGAATTTCCCGGTACGCTGGCCGGGAGCGAAGAATGCAGACGGCGACAGAAACGTCCAGTCGAGCACCTTCTCCTTGCGGAGCCTTTCCAGGAAAGCCGCGCCTGCAAGTGCCTCGGACTTATACTCGGCAGGAAAGTTTGGTGCATTGACGAGAAGAAGGCCCGCTGCAACCTCCAGGCTTCCCGCACCACCCACCACAAGCAGCCGTGCAACATGTCCCTTCTTCGTTGCGGAAATTACCTTCTCCACATCGGTACTCAGAAATTTAACGCTGTGAATGATGGCATCGTGACCCGCAACGGCAGCTGCCAATCCGTCTTCGTTCGTCACATCTCCGGCTGTCACCGTGACCCCTTCCTGCTTGGTCAACTTCTCAGGGTGACGGGCGATCGCCGTCACTTGGTGGCCGCGGCCTACAAGTTCTGTTGTCGCTCTGAAGCCAAGGAAGATTCATGGATAATGATTGCCCGCAGATCAGCTTGCATTCATGCGTGGATGAGCCTTTCAACTAAAAGCGGATGTTCCAGAAACAGTCGGAAAGCAGCTGGTCTAGAGGAGCCCCGTAATCCCAACTGCGGAACTTGCCGGCGTAGCTTTGGAACGGTCCAGTGTCAAAATGAACCTAAAGAAGACCCATTCTCCGGAATTTCCCAATCTAGTAATCCCTCACATGGTTTTCGAGCACATTCTCACTCGATGGGAATTTAGACGGCCTACCATCAGGAAGTCGGAAAGACTGAGCACAGGAAACGAGTCTATGCAACGCCTACTTGCAGGTTTCATTCATTGTCTGACTGGAGTACAGGTTCTGGCGTTATTGTTTGCACTTGCCAAGCCAGCATACGCATATGTTGATCCTGGTTCCGGGCTGTTCGCCCTTCAAGTCATTAGTACGACGTTCGCGGGCATGATCTTCATCCTTCGCAGGCGTCTGCAGACTATCCTCCGAAAGATGACGCTGCGCTCCAGATCAGAGCGTGAGAAGGCTTCAGAGTAGTGCCCCCGCGGTTATCGGTCGCAAACGGGACCTTCCGTGATCCGGCAGGGCGGCTCTACCGCGATGGCGATCGGATCCTGCGCGAGGTCCATCCGCTGCAAGCAGCTTCAGCGGTGGCGTGGCTCGAGTCTCCGCTGGCCAGGCGCTGGATGCAGGAAGGCCGCATGGTACCGACCGTGATCCTCTCGTCGGCAGCTGGACAGCCCAGCATACTTGAGCATGAGCGCCTATTCTTTCCAACTTATCCATGGGAGTGGTCTCCGAGCCAATGGATCGCTGCAGCTTCGCTTACCTTGGATCTGTGCGACGAGGCAGTCGAAGAGGGATTCATTCTCAAGGATGCCGCGCCGCTCAATATCCTCTTCTCGGGGTCTCGGGCTGTCTTCGTGGATGTATTATCGTTCGAGCGTCGAGACCCTGCGAGTCCTATTTGGCTCGCCTATGCTCAATTCGTTCGGACATTCCTGTTGCCACTTTGCGCTTATCGGTATTGCGGCTGGCCACTTTCGGCAACCCAGCAGAAGCGCGATGGTTACGAACCCGCGGACTTGGCGCCCTACTTACCAATTCTCCTGCGCTGGGGTCGTCCTCTCCGTTCCCTGGTGACCCTCCCGCTGCTGTTTCAGAAGAATCAGCGCTTGCTGGCTTATCGACCAAGGACTTCCGAAGAACAATCCACTTTTGCCTTACGTCGCTTAGTTCGATCGGCTCGCACATTGCTCCACTCTCTGGTTCCTCGCAAGTGCAACTCCCGATGGAGCCGATACACCGAGACAGCTTGCCACTACGGACCGGTAGATCACGACGCCAAGCAGAGTTTCGTGCGCAGCACTCTACGGCGCATACAAGCCGAGCGCGTTCTCGATGTGGGAGCTAACACCGGTGTCTATTCGCGTCTTGCCGCCGAGAGCGGCTCTGAAGTAGTCGCCTGGGACACCGACGTGCGGGCAATCGATCTCAATTGGCAAGCAGCGCAGAGCGCCGGTCTATCGATATTACCCGTGGTTGCGGACTTTGCACGGCCTACGCCAGCGATAGGGTGGCAAAACCAAGAAAACGCCAGCCTGCTTGATCGTGCCAGAGGTCAATTCGATTGTGTAATGTTGCTTGGAATTCTGCATCATCTCCTGGTCTCCGATCAGATTCCTCTTCCCGCGATCATTGAGCAGTTGTGGGATATATCGAAACGGTGGGCGATCATTGAATGGATTCCGAAGGAAGATGCGCAGTTTGAAGGGCTATGCCGCGGGCGAATGGAACTCTATGCTCACATGAGCGAAGACTATTTCATTCAGACCCTGTCATTAAGATTTGCAGTTCGCTCTTGCGACAGGCTTGCGAACGGTCGTTCGGTGTGGCTGCTGGAACGATCCCAATGAAACTCCGGAGCGTCCTAGAAGGGATAGGCGCGGCACTTCTGGTGCTGATGCCGTACTACTGCAAATTTCTCATCCCCTCGAACCTTGAGATCTATCACCTTCAGCTTCCGCTCACCAGTCTGATTGGCGGCCTTCTTGTCGATCTGCTTGTGTATTCAGCGCTATTGACGGCTCTGTTGCTGGCAACCCAACATCTTCCGCCGTTGATACAGCGGATTGTCAACGCTTTGTTCGCTGCTTTCATGTTTTGGAACCTCGTGGATTTTGCGAACATAGCGCTGATCCATGAGCAGTTTCACATTGACGAGTGGTCTCGGGTATGGCTGCGCATTCCGATTGCGCTTCTGATTTTGTCTGGGGCTCTCGCCTGCTTTTTTCCGCTCTGGACTGAACTTTTCGCACGTGGGGTTCGCCTTGTCATTGCCGCAGTTTCCTTCTCGGCTGTTTGGATTGTCCCACAACTGCTTCATATTGCGTTGGCTCACCAGCCTCTGCAGAGCCCCGCCTTAGCGAGTCCAACGGGGCTCCAGAGGAGCGGTTCTGATCGAAGGATTATCTGGATTCTTTTTGACGAGCTTTCCTACCACCAGACATTCGATCACCCTGCGCCTGGCATCGAGGTCCCGAACTTCAACCGATTGCGTGACGGGAGCATATCGTTCAGTCAGCTGAGGCCAGCAGGGTTTTATACCGATCGCATCATTCCATCCTTGTTCTTGGGAAAGCCCATCGATCAGATTCGCAGCACGATCAACGGGGAACTTTGGTATAGAGACCAAGTTCAGCAGCGCTGGTTTGGCTACGATCCAAATGCCACCCTCTTTGCATTGGCGCAACGCAATGGATGGAACACGGGCATCGATGGCTGGTTCATTCCTTACTGCCGCACGCTCGCTCCTGTGGTCAACAGATGTTTCTGGGAAGCGAATTTAACTCCGGTTGAGTTGCTCGGCGCATCGGAGAAGAAGTCCGTTTTGGCCAACGCCGCAGTGATGCCAAGCCGCCTTCTTTCACTGTTCAGCCGGACAACCACTCCAGAAGAGGGACAGATAGAGAACTACCGGAACATCATGGCGCATGCGGAAACAATGATTGCCGACAAGCAACTACAGTTTGTCTTTATCCATATTCCAGTCCCTCATGGCCCGGGGATTTTTGATCGCCGAAATCATTCGCTTCGCCCAGGGGGAACTTATCTTGATCGCCTCGTGCTTGCCGACGACACGCTGGGCGTGCTGACTAAAGAGGTGGAAGCCACTTCATGTGCTGCCAACACTACTTTAATTGTTTCGTCCGATCACTCCTGGCGCATTTCATTGAGTAGACATAGTGGGGAATGGAGCGATGAAGAGGAGCACGCTTCTGGGGGCAAGTTTGACGACCGGCCAGTATTGCTGATTCATTTTGGGGATCGAGAATACCGCAGAGATGTTCATGAAGTATTGCCTGAGATGCTGGAGCATAGCATGGTGGCTGGTATGATCCAGGGCCAGATCAAGACTCCCGAAGACTTGAGCGCCTTCATCGCCCGGCAGTAGCGCCGATCTCAAGCGGCTTTACGTTGCCCCTGGACATCAAATCAGGGATAAACTTTCTTCGTAGTAATAGCTTGTAACAGAATCCACGTATGCAGTTGGGCGCCAGTCGAATCGGACCGCGCACCACAATGTTTCTTGTGCACTCAATCGCGTTCAGCAAGCCAATCTCGTGAAGGAATAGCTGGAATTTGACTTCCCGTTTGAAATAGTCATAACCGCCTCTGCGGGCTTGCATGCCGTTGCCCACACGAACATAGGCAACGACATTCTGCAAGTTGTACAGACTGTAACCGAGCATCAGCATTCTTGCCCAAAGGTGATAGTCTTCGAATCCCGGAAAGGGTTCGTAACTGCCTGCAGCCAGAACCGCGGCTCTCCTGAAAACGGCCGTGACATGGTTTATGGGGTTTCTGTATTTGGCATAGTGCAACAGTGCCTCCCCTGTCGCCGGCAGACATCGCAGGGAATGCGGCTTCGATGGGTCCTGGTCGAACTCGGCCCATACCCCGCTGACGACATCTACCCGAGGATTTCGTTTAAGGAAATCGATCTGCAGTTCAAACCTCTGTGGTACGCAAATATCGTCTGAATCCATTCGGGCAACAAACTCTCCCTGGCACCATTGGAGCCCCGCACGCAGACTTTCTCCGAGGCCAACGTTAACCGCCAGTCGCACCGATACGATGCCAAGCCGAACACTGTAGGCTGCAATTACATTTTGCAATTCCACTCCGAGTGGGCCGTCTTCCACGATCACGACTTCATCCGCCGTGAGGGTTTGAGCGACAAGACTGTCCAGGCATTCGCAAAGAAATGAAGGAGACTCTTTTTGATATACAGACATCAACACTGAGAGGGTCATTCCATTGCTCCAGTAGACGATAGAATTTCTTCCGCCTGATTGCAGACCAACGATTTGCGCTCCTTATTCAATCTGGAGTTCGTAGCAAAGTCGGCTTCAAGCTTTGCATTGAGCCCAATTGATTCAGGGGCGTTGAAAACACCGGGGCTCCTGGCAGATTGCGTCAGCCGCTTCCCGAGCTGGATCATCGGGTTCTCGAGAAGTTGGAAAGAAACGAATGAGAGGAGGGCCGTAATGAAAAGAAATATGCACACCTTCAACGCCAGTGTCAGGCCAGGCAGACAACGCATTACAAGAATCAATGCAGGAACATGAAGAAGATAGATACCGTCGGAATACCTGGCCATCTGTTGTACGGGACGCACAATCCATCTTGCCTTCAATTCACCGAAAGCTGGAATGGCAAGAGCCAGCGTCAGGCAGATGCCTGCATCGACCATTGAGCCAAACGGAGACTCGGTGGAGTGCTCTCCCACAAGCAAGCCCTGAACAGCAAAGAGGCTGAGAATGAAAAAAGGCCAAGCCCATGCCGGAAGCGGGCGCCGGTTCGGTTCATCATTTCGCCGATTCATTAAGCGGTAGGTCACCATGCCGCCAATAAACATGGGCGGAAAGATTGCCCCGTGAAGCATCCTCGGCAGCGCGGGTTGGGTTGTCGCGGTCATGACGAGCGTAGAAATAAGCCAGAGTGCGAGTACGGCAGACAAACGGTCAAAACGCTTGAGGAATACAAAGAAGGCGGGCAGAACAATGTACATCTGCACTTCCCAGGGAAGACTCCACAGCGGTCCAACTACGCTGGGAAAGCTCCGGAGCATGTTCTGCGCCAGGAGCAGATTCGCCGCCACTCCGCGCCAGCCCAGATTATGAAAGTTTCCACCTGGCTGGTCGGTAAGCCCACTCGCCAGTGCCAGTAGAATCGTCAACCAGCAGAGCGGATATATGCGAAATGCGCGGCGAATCAGGAAGTCTCGTCCGCGATGCCGGGCCTGCATGCGATCCATGGAGAGCATCAGCACCAGACAGGTATGCACGAAGAAGAACATGACTCCGGTGAAGCTAAGGTTGTGCAGTCGCTGGTTGACCCCAGCGTCGTAGGAGCATAAATGAAAATTGACGCACTGGTGCCACAAATGTTGGGCGACCACTGACAGTACCGCCAGCGAACGAAGCATATCGAGATTTGCATAATTCGTCTTCATTGGATCTTCGCTCTTCACCTGCCGCCGAGGAGCCTACTCGATTGCGCAAATCGGGCCCATTTTCAAAGCCGGCACCGAGGCTTGCGCTTCCCGACTGGCCGCGGACTCCTTATTGAGCAAACGGCCGGCCCACACAATCAGAACCACAACAAAGGTCGCGAGGACCAGAGGCGGAATTTGTTCAAATACGTAGCTAAGATTGCCTCGCGGCGCAAGGAGCGCGCGGGTTAGGCAGGCGGCCCATATTCCCGAAAAGAGCGAGCGCATACCGATCCAACGCATGAACAGCCGGCAAGTGAATCCAAACAAAACGGAACCTGCATACACGCCCGCAAGTCCGCCAAGCAGGTAAAGTTCAAGCAGATAGTTGGAGCCCGTCCCCGAGATGACTCCGTTGTAGTTGTACGGGAGATTGATGGTGAGGATTCTGTCCAGGGTCGCAGGCATGCCTTTCTGGCTTCCCATGTCAAGCACACATGCGCCGAGCAGGCGGTAAGGAATCGACTTGGAAGTCAGAGAAACTAGAAACGGGTTGCAGTATCCATTCAAATTAAGATCGTTATCGCTCTGCATCAGCCTTAGCGAGCTCCCGCCTGACAGCCACGCGACGATGTCCTTTTGTTCACCGCTAAAATCACCGCGAGTCAGCGGAGGCACGAAGATCAATCCAAGAGCCAGCAGGGCAATCTGCAGCAGTCGCCTGGGTGAAATTTGAATCCAGCCGCGGGCGATAGCGATAAGCAAAGCAGGAATCATGGCCTGGGCCACAAAGAATCGCCCCCAGTGAAGAGAAATAATCAGGCGCGGAAGGATGACGAGGGTTGACGCGATTAGAATGCGCCGCCATCCATCCCTCCCAGGATCGGCCGATCCCAAGTACATGAAGCCGAAAAATAGGTGAGTGTAAAGCACAACCTGATATTCGAAGGGAATTGGAACTATCGCCATATATCCATATGTCATACTTTGATGGGTGCGCCAGAATTGGATGGCGAGGATCAGCGCAGGAATGGCGAGAAGGACCGCCGCTCGGTAGGAAAGATTTCCGCAAGCTGCGAGCACAGGCTCGGAATATTGAGTAGGCCGGCGTCCGAATGCCGGAAAAAGGTAGCCG
>PLST01000581.1 GCA_003164255.1 Acidobacteriaceae bacterium
ACAACGCGCCCAACAACGGAAACAACCAGCCCCGCAACTACAATCAGCCGCAGCCGAACAACGGCAGCCAGGAATCGAAAACCTACAACGCCTCTCACTCCAACACGGGCAACGCGCCGGCTCCTCCGACGCCGCAGCCGCAGCCGAACAACGGCAACCAGGCAGGGCGCACCTACAATTCGTCGCACTCCAACACCGGTAACGCGCCCGCGCCTCCACCACAGCCGCAGGGCCAGCAAAAGCCTGTGCCGCAGAAGAATCCTCCACCCAAACCCAATCCAAAAGACAAGGATCACCAGCATTGAGTCTGGATTGAATCTCAGGAAAACCAGAAAGGCCCACGGACAGCCGTGGGCCTTTCTGCGTCAACCCGTCTTCTTCAATCTTGCGCGGCAATCTCCATGCCCATGATCTCCACTTCAAGCCCGCCAAAGTCGGGATGATCGTTCTCGCGAATGCGGTAGGCAAGATCGATGACACTGCCCACCACAAGGCGCAACTCAAGCGCCCGCCCGGCCAGTCCCCATCCAACGGCGCGGATGGTGTTGCTCGGACTCGGCGACCCACCCGGTCCCGGCGGCGCATTTCCGTCCTGCATCTGCGCCAGTTCCAGCCTCAGATGCCGCTCTTTCATGATGCGCGGCGCAGTCGCCAGCCGCACCCGGCGCGCTAAAAACATCGGCTCAGGATTTCCATGGCCCAGCGGCTCCAGTTTGCGCAGCCATCCAGCCAACACTGGCGTAATGCGGTCCAGCGGCAACTCCGCATGGATGTTCAACACACGCTCCGGTTCGTGCGCTGCCAAATGTTCCGCCGCATACAGCCGCAACCTCTTTTTCAACTCGGGCAGCGCCTCGGCCGGCATGGCGAAGCCGACAGCGAAGGCGTGGCCGCCGAACCGTGTGAACAAGTCTGCGCAGCTTTCAATCGCATTCAAAAGTTGAAAGCCGTCCACCGATCTTCCTGATCCGTGGGCCACGCCCTCTTCCACGCTCACCACAATTGCCGGCTTGGCCGTGCGCTCCACTACGCGCGAAGCAAGAATGCCGATGACGCCCCGATGCCAGCCGTCGCCGTCGACAACCAGCAGCCTGTCAGCCGCCAGTTCCTCGTCGGCGGCCAGCCGCTTTTCAATCACGCTCAGCGCTGCGGCCTCTGCATCGCGCCGTTCGCGATTCAGCCGCTCCAGTTTTGAGGCCAGCTCCGTTGCCCGGTACGAATCGCGCGTTGTGAATAGCTCAATCACCTCTGAGGCCACATCCATGCGCCCTGCCGCGTTGATGCGCGGAGCCAGCCTGAAGGCTACATCGAATCCAGTAATCTGCTTGCTGGCCGGGTCAAGCGCGGCCGCTGCAAATAGAGCGCGCAGTCCCGCGCCCGCTGGACGCCGCAATTCGCGCAATCCCAACGCCGCAATCACGCGATTTTCCCCGTGCAGCGGAACCGCGTCTGCAATGGTCGCAATCGCCGCCATCTTCAAAAAGCTTGGCAAGGTTTTTTCGCGGGTGCGCGCCGCATCCCGCCGTTCAAGCAAAGCCTGCGCCAGCTTGAGCGCAATGGCCGCACCGCACAGCGACTTCTCAGGGTAGCCGCAGCCCGCTTGGTTGGGATTGAGAATGGCAAGCGCCACCGGCACTTGATCGCCCGCCTTTGCCAGGTGGTGGTCGGTCACAATCAAATCAAGACCCAGCCGCTCGGCCGTCTCCGCTTCAGCAAAGGCGCGCATCCCGGTATCCACCGTAATCACAAGGCGCACCCCTTCAGCGTACGAAGCTTCAAGCACACTCGATTGCAGTCCGTAGCCTTCGCGCAGCCGATGAGGCACGTGGAAGCGCGCCTCGCCGCCCAGCATCTCAATCGCAGTCTTCAGCAGAACCACCGCGGTGGTTCCATCCACGTCGTAGTCACCATAGAGCAGCACCGGCTCGTGCAGTTCAATGGCGCGCTCAAGCCGCTCCACGGCCGCCGCCATTCCCATCATCAGGAAGGGATCGCTCAACTGATCTGCTTCAGGATTCAGAAAGATGAAGGCCTGGCCCGCCTCGGTAATGCCGCGCGCCACCAGCAACTCGGCCAGCACCAGCGGCACGCGCGCCGTTTTGGCTAGCTCCGCAGCTTGAGCATGATTGGTATCTGTCAGTTTCCAGCGTTGCCGTGGAAGACTCGGCCGCAATTTTTCGCGCTTTTCAGGGGTGCCGGCATCTGCGGCAATCACTTCCACCAGGGCCTACTCGTCTTCGTCGTCGTCGTGGTGTGTGTCGTCGATGACAATGTCCTGAAAACTTTCGATATCTTCAAGCAGTGTCTGGAACCGCTCGTACCACTCCGTCGTGGTCTCGTGCAGAAACACCAATCCCTGGTACACAAAACCCAACTGGATGTAGCCCAGCATGTCAGCGTATTTGCGCAGCCACTTGGCTTCCACCAGCTCGGTGGCCTCTTCGTCGGGGAAGTTCATCTCGCTGGCTTCTTCGATCAGCGCTTCCAGTTCCTCGTGCTCCAGCTTCATCTCGCTGAACGTCACGAAAGGAGCGCCCACATGCTTGGCCATCTCCACAAAGTCTTTCCATGCGTCGGGGTTGTCCTGACCCTCCCAGAGAATCGAAGGGATGTCCTCGGTGACGTATCCGGGGACGTGGTGCAGGCCGTGGCCTTCAATAAAGGCCACCATGTCGTCTTTCAGCGAGAGTAGGTTGTCCGTGCTCATAGTCAAGTACTTATTTTCGCAGATGGGGCCGGGGGGTTGGGTACCGATTGTGGAAACTTCGCCGCCCGTGGGATGAAGACCGGAGCCGGGGGCTTTACTCTTGAAGTATCCGCATCGAGGAGGAATTCCGCTTGCCAGCGTTCGAACACCATGTTTTTGTCTGCTGTAACTCCCGTCCCGCCGATGCGCCGCGGCCCTCCTGCACCCAGGATGGAAAGAGCGATCTGCACACGCAGTTGCAACAGCTTGCCAAGGCCGCCGGCCTTGCGGGCAAGGTGCGCATCAACAAGTCCGGTTGCCTGGACCAGTGCGAGCATGGGCCCATGGTGGTGGTTTATCCCGAAGCAGTTTGGTACGGCAATGTACAGCCCGAGGACGCCGCGGCCATTGTGGAAGAGCACCTGATAGGCGGGCATCCGGTGGAGCGGTTGCGTGTGGGCGAGGCGTGCCTGAACACCAAGAGCTGTCCCCACCGGGGATGAACGGCGCGGCACAGAGATTCAGAGCCGATCCGGCGATGGGCCGGGAATGAGGATGTGAACCACCGGGCTTCAGCCTCGAAATCAAGAGGCATCTCCTACCTGGAATCGCCGTAGAATAGCAGGTGAGTTACGTCGGCCCGCTGCAACTCACTCTTGAACGCTCCTGGGGAGCAGCGGCCAATCGTTTGGGCAAATTGTAAAGCTGTAAACGGGAGGACGCCATTACCGTACGCATGCGCCTGGGGGATCTGCTGGTCCGCGTCAAGCTTGTGACTGAAGAGGATGTCGCAAAGGCACTCGCACGTCAGGCGGAGCATGGCGGCCGGATGGGCGATAACCTGGTGGCCATTGGCGCCATCGGCCGGCGCGTGCTGGACAGCTTTATCCATCGCATTCCTGCCGAGCCCGTGGACACTGCGGCCACCGGGCTGGACGAGAACGATCTGCTGAGCCTGTTGATGAAGCTGATCTACACGGGCCGGCTGGAAACCAACCGCCAGTTCATTGACGCCATCAAGCTGCCTTACCACATTGTGCTGGTACTGGTTCAGATGGCCGTCGACCGGCAACTGCTGCGCACCCTGGGATCGCGCGACACCGGCAGCCTGGTTGACTTGAGCTATACGCTCACCGACGAGGGCAAGCGCTGGACGATCGACGCCCTGGAGCGGCTGCGCTACACGGGGCCCGCTCCGGTCACCATTGAGGAATTCACCAACCAGGTGAGCCTGCAGAAGCTGACCAACGAACTGATCACCTACGAACGCATCCGCAAGTCGCTCGGCGACCTGACCTTCGACGACAGCATCNNTTCAGCGACGTGATCTACGTGCCCTATGCCATCTCCATCGAGGGCCAGGTCATCCGGGTGTACGACCCCAGCATTCATCTCCCGCTGAGCACCACCGCCATGAACGAGGAGAACAACTTCTCCTTCCTGCGGCAGGAGGAGTTCGACACGCGCTGGGTTCCCTGCAAACGGCCCTTCGTTCTGGCCGGCGGCGAACTGACGCTGGATATGCTGGATCTCCGCTATGACCCCACCGGCCACTTTTACGAGGCGCCGCTGCATGTGAAGGCACTGGGCGGCTGTTTTGTCATCGACGACTTCGGACGCCAGTTGGTAAGCCCCACCAACCTGCTCAACCGCTGGATTGTGCCCCT
>PLST01000602.1:0-511 GCA_003164255.1 Acidobacteriaceae bacterium
GAGGAACTGGTGGACCAGCTCTTCGAGCCGAGCGAAATGAGAGTAGCTCGTGTTCTGCTGCTGCTGGCCGATTTCGGCAAGGACGGCAAGTCCAAGACTGTAATCTCCGACATAAATCAGGAGGCGCTTGCCCACATGGCGGGGACAACCCCGATGCGTGCACGTTTCTTCATGAACAAGTTCTGCAGATCAGGTTTCCTTTCACACAGCAGCAGTGGGCTGCAGATTCATACTTCACTGCTCAACGTCATTCTCCATGAGCTTCCTCGCCTTGATCCCTCAATCAAGGCTCCCCGCAAGCTATGAGTAGCTTGCCGCCTGCTGCCGCGACGTCGGTCATTCGTAGTCTGGAGTAGCACGGCAGGGCATTGGCGTAAAATTGACTGCCATACCGGAATACCGCAGAAGTTTGACTCCGAAGGTAAACCAGGCTGAATCACAGGAGCTTCAAGATGCCAAAAGCCAGGCCAAAGCCAAAGCCGAGAGCTGCCCGCATCCCGCTTGCCAAATC
>PLST01000602.1:580-1116 GCA_003164255.1 Acidobacteriaceae bacterium
GATTACGTCTTCATTGAACGAAGCCAGATTACCGAGGCGGGCGAATACAACCTCGATGGCTTGTTCGTCCGTTTGGCCCACGCGGTAAAGACGGTCAAGGCAAAGCGCGTTGTTCTTGATAGCGTTCAGGCGCTCTTTGCTGGTGTGGCCGACACCGCAATACTGCGGTCGGAGCTGCAGCGGCTGTTTCGCTGGCTTGACGACAACAATCTTACCGCCATTGTTACCGGGGAAGCCGGAATCGACACCTTGACCCGCCACGGGCTCGAGGAATATATCGCCGATTGCGTGATTGCGCTGGACCATCGGGTAACAGAACAGATTTCCACTCGGCGCTTGCGCATCGTCAAGTACCGCGGCACTTCTCACGGCACCGATGAGTATCCGTTCCTGATTGATGAAGACGGCATCTCGGTCGTACCCATCACCTCGCTCGCACTCACCCATAAGGCTCTCAAGGACCGCGTTTCAACCGGGGTTTCTGCTTTGGACGAGATGATGGAAGGCAAGGGATTTTTCCGCGGGAGCAGCGTGCT
>PLST01000602.1:1156-13849 GCA_003164255.1 Acidobacteriaceae bacterium
CCAACCAGCACCGGTCTGGAGGGGCACCTGGCTGTGATTCACAAGTTGATCTCGCAGCTTAAGCCAAGAGTGGTGGTCATTGACCCCATCACGAACCTGGTTTCGGCTTCCGGCAGTTATGACGTTAAATCGATGCTGGTGCGCCTGGTTGATTTCCTTAAGGTGCAACAGATTACTTCGATGTTCACGAACTTGACCTTCGCGGGAGACCCTCAGGAAAGAACCGCGGCCGCGGTTTCCTCTTTAATGGATACCTGGATTGTGTTGCGAGACAGCAAACCCAATGGACGGCCGAGACGCGAGCTCTACGTGCTTAAATCAAGGGGAATGGAACACTCGCGCGAGGTACGGGAGCTTATCGTGAGTAAGAGGGGGCTCGACCTGGGCGCGGTTCTGAGCGATCATACGGTAGCCACACACGTTGCGGGCCAATGAGCAGAAGCAGCGGGCAGGGTGCAAATTTGGCCCATTTGGGCCGGAATCCGAGCAGCGGCATGAAGAAAACTTCAGCGAAAAAGCCACCGGCCAAAACCAGCCAGAACGACTTTTTCATTTTGCGGCTGTACATAGCGGGGCAAACGCCAAATTCGATTACTGCGATCGCCAACCTCAAGAGGATTTGCGAGGACAAGTTACAGGGCAAGTACCGTATTGAAGTCATCGACCTGCTGGTAAAGCCGCAACTGGCCAAGGGCGATCAGATCATCGCAATTCCAACCCTGGTAAGAAGGCTTCCGCCTCCGGTCAAGAAGATCATTGGGAACCTCTCAAAGACCGAAAGCGTCATTGTGGGGTTGGATCTCCAGCCCGCGCTTCGATAAAGGCTCAAACGTCAGATGTCAAATCAGCGGGCACATTCCGATGGCCCTCCTCCCCAGAGCGGGTTGCCCCGCAAGGCCGGTGCTGCGCAAGGAGCCCGCAGGAGTCCCGGTTCCTCTCCACGCAAACGGTCTTCAGCCACATCTCTAAAGCCGCAATCAGAGCTCCGTGCCCGCCTGAAAACTGCGGAGGAAACGCTTCGCGCCATACAGTCCGGAGAAGTAGATGCTGTGATGGTTTCCGGCCGTCGCGGAGAGCAGGTGGTTACGCTGAAGGGCAGCGAACCCAACTATCGCATGCTGGTAGAGGCCATGAGCGAAGGCGCGGCAACTCTATCACGCGATGGCGCCGTACTCTATTGCAATGGCAGGACTGCGAAACTGATCGGCAGCACGACAGGGAGAGCTATTGGCATTCGGTTCGAGTCGCTGGTTGCGGAAACGGAGCGAGACAGATTCGAAAATCTGCTTATGGATGCCCGGAAGGCGGTTGCAAAGGGCGAGTTTAGTCTGCGTCGCAAGGATGGAAGCCTGGTTCCCGTCTATCTTTCGCTTAACCGGCTTCGTGGATTCAAGGGCCAGGCCCTGGGTATGGTGATCACCGACCTGAGCCAGCAAAAAAGCAAACAGGCCGAGGAGGTCAAACAGGCTGAAGCGAATCATCGGCTCCTGCTGGAACGCACGCTTTCAGTCCAGGAGGAAGAACGGCGCCGGATTGCACGCGAATTGCACGACGAAGCCGGCCAGCTGTTAACAGCTCTTTTGGTCGGCCTGCGAACCCTGGAAGACTCGAGGCAACTGGCAGATGTGAAGGTGCAGGGACAGCGGTTGAGGGAGATTGCCGGCCGGGCCATCGACGAGGTGGGCAGGCTTGCCCGAGGCCTCCACCCAACCGTGCTCGACGACCATGGCCTGGGTGTTGCACTTGGCCGATACGTTGCCGAGTACGCAAAAAGCCACAAAATAGCCGTCGAACTCTCGCTCAACGAACTTGACTTGAGCAACTTACCGTCAGGGGTTCAAATCACGATCTATCGCATCCTTCAGGAAGCGCTAACCAACGTTGCCAAACACTCGGGGGCCCGGACGGTCAGCATTCGGTTCGCCCGCATGCCCGGGGCTATCGAGGTCACAGTAGCCGATGACGGGTGCGGTTTTGACACCAAGGCCGTGGCAGTCTCCTCACACCGCCTGGGGATTCAGAGCATGAGAGAGAGAGCCGCAATGTTGGGTGGAACGGTCCGTTTCATTTCTCAGCGCAAGGGAACAAAGCTCCTGGTGCACGTTCCGCTTGCCGGCCAGGCCGCTCAGCCGGTAGTGAAGCAAAGGAGCGCCTGAGATGCCGGCACGCAACCACAAGATCAGGGTCGTGATCGCGGACGATCACGCAATTCTTCGCGCAGGCCTCAAGATGCTGGTCAATGCACAGGCCGATATGGAAGTTGTCGCGGAAGCTTGCGATGGAGAAAAGGCGATTGAAGCAGCGTGCGAAACCAGGCCGGACGTGGCCTTGATTGACCTCACCATGCCGCGTTTAGGGGGTATGAAGGCGCTTGAAGGGATGGTGCGCGGTTGCCCCAGGACCAGGGTGCTCGTCCTCACCATGCACGATGATCCCGCGTACTTGAGGGCGGCGCTGGCCGCCGGGGCCGCAGGCTACCTGTTGAAGAGGGCGGTGGATGCTGAACTGATTGCCGCTATACGCGCGGTGCACGGCGGAGGAGTCTTCGTGGATCCGCGCCTGGCCGGCATCCTTGTCGAGGACGTGCTGGCCAAGAGCAAGAAAAGAGTTGCCTCCACGCGGCCGGTAAGCATCCTCAGCAAACGCGAGTTGCAGGTGCTAACGCTCGTCGCGCGGGGCTACACCAGTGCGGAAATAGCTAAGCAGATCTTTGTTGGCGTCAAGACGATCGAGACATACCGTTCACGTCTGACGGAGAAGCTGGGGCTTCGGACGCGTCGTGATGTGATTCGTTTTGCCGTGCAGATGGGCTTATTGACCCCCGAAGCGCTCGAGAACGAACCAGGCGGCCTAGCTCAATAGGAATTCTGTTTTTGCCTCGTGCTTCCGTGCCAATATCGGACGCGCAAGCCCTTTTTGTCCGGGATTACCCTGACAAAGCCCCTCATTATTAGCAGCATCCCCGATAGCCTGACTCTTCCATGTGCCTGCACAATACAAGCAGGCTGCAAAAGTGTACCTTTGCCCTGCGCTGCTGGAGTCAGGTCGCGGGGGATGCTCTGGTCACATGCTCTTAAGCCTTCCCCATTTGGCCTTCGATAGAGCTTCGGCAATCCGGAATCCGCACCCGAACCGCCTCCAAGGAGGCCCCAATGGCAACAACGAATCAGAGCAACGTGACGTTCGACCCGATCTCCTATCTTGCACGCGCTGGTGTTGGTCGAAGAATCACCGACCTGGAGCCGGGTGAGACCTTTTTCACGCAGGGAGATCCGGCCGACTCTGTTTTCTATCTTCAAAGCGGCCGGGCAAAGCTTACGGTGGTTTCGCACCAGGGCAAAGAGGCCACCATCACGCTTCTCTCCGGTGGCGACTTTGTTGGTGAGGAGTCCCTTGCGGCGGTGCCCGGACTGCGCCTGGCCACAGCCACCGCGCTCAACACGTGCATGGCGCTCAGGATTGCAAGGGAAGAGATGATCCAGGTGATGCATCAGGAGCATACCTTCTCTGACCTGTTCATGAAATTCCTGCTGGCCCGCAGCATGCGCACCCAGGCTGATCTTGTCGATCAGCTCTTCAACTCCAGCGAAAAGCGGCTGGCGCGGATTCTCCTTCTGATGGCGGAATTTGGCAAGCCTGGGGAACGGGAACCCTTTATTCCGCCCATTACGCAGGAAACCCTGGCAGAGATGATTGGCACCACGCGATCTCGCGTCAGTTTCTTCATGAATCGCTTCCGCAAACTTGGCTTTATCAGCTACAACGGCCGCATCCAGGTTCACAAGTCCCTGCTCAATGTGGTCCTGCTCGATCAACTGCCCGAGCACAATGCGGAGAATCCGCCTGTTCTTGCCATCGAATAACGTTCTCCCGGTCGTTCGATCGGTCGGCTTCGAGCATGAGCAGAATTGGACAGCAAGTCGATCGGAATCAGCGAACACTTAGCCCACAGGTCTCTGATTCAATCACTTTAAGAGGTGGGCAATGCCAGATACGCGGGGGAGTCTTCTCATTGTTGACGACGACGAATCGATTCGCGTCTCGTTGTCACTCATCTTTTCAGCCCTTGGATATCGTGTGCGATCGGGCGAGGACGGTTTCTCGGCTCTTGCAGAGATTCAGAATGAAATCCCCGACGTCCTTCTCGCCGACGTCAATATGGCACGCATGCCTGGCATGGAATTCCTTGCCGCCGTTCGCCGCTCGTTTCCATCAGTCCGCGTAATCGCCATGACCGGCGTGTTTTCAGGCAATCGCGCTCGGCCGGATATTGCTGCCGATGCCTTTTATCAGAAGGGTGCGGGTCCGTCTCGCCTGATCGAATACGTTGACGTCATGACGCAACCGCTGCGTGCGGTCAGCCGTCTGAGCATGGAGAGATCGTTTGCGCAACAGGTATTCGAGCCCATCCCTGCACATCCCGGCGCCACGGGACTCGCGCATCCTGGCAATCGCGCCTTGGCGCTTATCCTTCCAAGAAATGAACATGTGTGTGTCACGTTTCCAACCGCACGAGCAATTTCGGCTTAGGAGGTCTGCTCTTCATGAATTGTCCTTTCTGCGGCAAATCGCGCATCAGGACTTCGCGGCTTCGCATGTCAGACTTCCCTGAACCGCTCATTGGCCGTTTGCCCGTGCGATGCAGAGATTGTGTAGGCCGGTTTCTTGTCTGGTTGCCGCAGTTGCTCGTTTACAGCTGGATGCAACAACCAAGATGAGATAAATGCTGAATTACAAGAGATCCAGAACTCGTAATGCCGATTAAACAGATTCAGTACGAATGAACACTCAGACTTGGCGCGATGCGCCACCGCCGATATCTGTTTTGTTCTGCTCGAGCTCCGGACTAAAGTCACGTTACCAGTCAAAGTAGCTCTGCGTTGCCGCGAGCAAATGTGACCATCCCCGGAGACTCTCGCTCTGACATCATCTTTGAGGGTGCGGCCAAGTCTCAGTAGTCGTCTCTGTGCTCCGATTTACATCTTGAAGAGGCGATTCTGATCGGAGGAGAGCTCTTGACGACGATATTGCAGACAAGAGAATCGGAGCCTTCGCACGCATCTCGCCGTGATCCGGAGAAACGGCCGTGGAGCCGATCGACCGATGTACCCCTGAGAATGGAGATCCGCCGGGCGCTGCTTTTGCTTTCGATCGCGACAGTCATGGCAACTCTATCGGTGATGGCCAAGTCGCAATCGTTGTCTTATTCCGAAAGCTCCCCGGTGACGGCAGCAACTTCGGTCTCTGGGCAAGCGGTCCTTGTCTACGTGCGTCCGACTGCCAGAACAAAGCTCAACAATTACATCTTCGACGCGTATGGTCCGTACCCGATTGCTGGAGCCGCGGTTGCGGCCGGCATCAGCCAGTGGAGCAACGCTCCGCCGGAGTGGAACCAGGGAGCCGAGGGTTTCACAAAGAGATTCGGCTCCGACTTCGCGATCGCGGCGATTGGAACCACGGCGCGTTATGGACTCGCGGAAGCCTTCAAGGAAGACACCCTGTATTACCGCTGCGAATGCTCAGGTGTATGGCCACGGACGAGTCATGCCGTGACATCGGCCTTGATGGCGCGTCGCGGAGAAGATGGTCATCGCGTTTTCTCTTTTTCGGCGCTTGTCGCGCCCTATGCAGGCACCATGACTGCTGTCTATGGCTGGTACCCAAACCGTTACGGTGCAAAGGATGCATTTCGAATGGGCAACTACGGCCTGTTGGCATATGTGGGCGAGAACCTTGCGCTGGAGTTTTTCCATAGTAGCCCGCACTCCCTGCTTGCTCGCATGCATCTGAAGAGCACGCACGGTTCTCCAAGTCAGGAGCCAGGTCAGTGAGCGACCGCGGATTCACTGGAGTCGTAGACGTGAAACCGTCCCTGCCCATGCGGCAGGACGTATCTGCGCCCACAGTTGTGAGCACTGCCACGGGGCTGGTGAGCGGGTTCTTCGAGTGGTTTGGAAACCTGGGAATCTTCTCATGGCGAGTTTTGACGGCTGCGTTTACCCCTCCGTATGAATGGCGCGAGCTGATCCGTCAGCTCGATGAGGTCGGATCGAAGTCCATGCCATTGGTGCTGCTTGCGGGCGCCGCAATCGGCGTCGTTATCTCGCTTGAAGCTCGCTATAGCTTGAGCCGATTCGGCGCAAAATCGATGTTCCCGGCTACTCTTGTCTACTCCGTGATTCAGGTCATGGGACCGATCATCACCGGCTTGGTCGTTTGCGGCCGCGTGGGCGCAGGCATTGGCGCGGAGCTGGCGTCGATGAAGGTCTCTGAGCAGATTGACGCGATCGAGGCGTCAGCGATCAACCCATTCAGGCTTTTGGCGGCGACTCGCATCGTGGCATGCATCCTGATGCTCCCGTTATTGACAGTTGCGGCTGATGCAAGCGGATTGTTTACCGGCTGGTTCGCACAAGCACTCGTTGAACCGCTCTCGTTCCATCAATTCATTTCAGCCGGATTCAGTGGCGCAACGTTCAGCGCTTTCTTGCCGCAAACCTTCAAGACCGCCGTCTATGGCCTCATCATCGGACTCATTGCATGCTTTCAGGGAATGAATACACGCGGAGGCGCTGAGGGCGTGGGCCGTGCGGCTACCAACTCGGTTGTGCTGGGCTCGCTGTTTCTTATCCTGGCCGACGTAGTGCTCGTGAAATTCATTCTGGTTTTCTTCCCTTAGCCCCTCCAACGATTCGAGAAAAATATGGCCACAACCGACACCATCGCGATCGACCAGGCTGAACTGGAACAGCACGGCGGTGCGTCTGTTGCTGTTGAGAACCTATGCAAGGCCTTCGCAAGCCACACGGTTCTTGACGGGGTCAGCTTGAGCGTGAGCCGCGGAGAGACTCTGGCCGTGCTGGGACGAAGCGGGACAGGCAAGAGCGTTCTGCTCAAGATCATCATCGGACTTGAAACTCCTGACTCAGGATCTGTTTGCATTCACGGCCAGAATATTGCCGGCCTGCCAATTGATCGGTTGAGCGAAATCAGGAAGAAGATGGGGTTCCTTTTTCAGCATGCGGCGCTCTACGATTNNGGTGGGATGCAGAAGCGCGTGGGCCTGGCGCGCGCCCTGGCTCTGGAACCGGAGATTCTGTTGCTCGATGAGCCCACAGCAGGACTCGACCCCATCAGTTCAGGCGAGATTGACGAGTTGATTCTCAAGCTCCAGCGCGAGCGCCAAATGGCATCCATTGTCGTCACCCACGACATGCATAGCGCCAGGACGATTGCGAATCGACTGGCCATTTTAGATCAGGGCAATGTGGTGATTGAGGGCAGTTTCGACGACCTTCAACAAAGCGACATCGGGTTCGTGAAGGAATTTCTAAAGCAGTCGTAGGAGGATTTATGTCGAGAATAGCGCGGCTGGGAGCTTTCATCTTTGTGACACTGGCCCTTCTGGCAGCTGGAGTCTTCGAAATCGGAAGCAAGGAGTATCTGTTCCGTTCCACATATCAATTGAAGGCCCAATTCGATAACGTCGCGGGGCTGGCAGAGGGTGCCGACGTACAGGTGGGCGGGGTTCACAGCGGAATGGTGCGAAGCATTGAGCTGCCCCACAAGCCCGGTGACAAAGTCACGGTCGTCATGGATCTCAACCACTCGACGCACGAGATTATCAAACAGGACTCCGTGGCCTCGATCGAAACCGAAGGTGTTCTGGGGAATCAGTTCGTGGCCATCTCATTTGGATCCGCAGGGCAAGCCGAGGTCAAAGACGGCGAGACCCTTGAGAGTGCACCCCCGCTCGTGTTGTCTGATCTGTTCAAGAAGACGAGCGGCATTCTGGACAGCAGCCAGAAGGCCATTGACAATGCAACCCTGGCCACGGCTCATTTGAATTCAGTAAGCGCCAAGATCGATTCGGGACAGGGAACCGTGGGAGAACTGGTGAACGACAAACAGCTCTACACAAACCTGGAGCAGACCACGGCGACCATGCATGACACTATGCTCCAGGCGCAGACCGGGGTGACGGACTTCCAGGAAAACATGGAAGCACTGAAGCACAATTTCTTTCTGAGCGGCTACTTCAAGAAACGCGGATACGAAGATTCGAGCGATCTGGTTGCCGATCGGATTGCCGCGCTTCCTCCAGGCACGCCCCTGAAGGTGTTTACCTATAGAACCAGGGAACTGTTCGAAGCGCGCGATTCGGCGAAGATCAAGAACCAGAAATCTCTGAAGGCCGGCGGCGACTTTCTCGCGCAGAATCAATTCGGATTCGCGGTCGTGGTGGTTTCAACCGGCATGGATGGAGATACCCAGAAAGACCTGGTGCTTACCGAGGCCAGGGCCATGGTCATTCGCGAATACCTGGTTGAGAACTTTGGATTTGACGACAGCCAGCTTAAGACCTTGGGCATGGGTAAGCAGACGGGCGCGAACCAGGATGCGGATTGGGGTTCGATTCAGATTCTCATTTACCCGACAGGAAGCGTGATACCTGCCGACAAACCGGCGTCGGTAGTCACTTCATCTGCGGCGGGCGTCGAAACGCCGGTTCAGGTGACTGCTGCGGCGCATCAAAAGCAATAGCCCGTCGAGGCAAAATGGAGATGAGATATGACCGGAAATAAGCACAATCACGAGGGAGAGAGTGGTGAACACGGTGAACCTGGTCCCGGCCCCTACTGGCAGCGGATGCACCGCGACTGGCGCTTCTGGGTTTGCGCATTCTTGATGGCAGCAGCTCTCGCAGTCTACGTTCTCAGCGGCGACCTTGCGTGGATTCCGCATAACTAACCGCGACTCAACATCGCAGTTGGCGGATTCACCGACGATTTGGGCGGTGATGAGATGAATCAGAAGTGGTCGGGGAGCCGTGAAGGCCCCATCTGCGATTTTCAGGTAACCCCGCCCGGATATTTGCATGAATAGACTTGTCCAAAACGCAACTGTAGCTTCCGCCGCCGGCACGCATCAGCCACCGGTGCCGCATTGGCTTACGCACCTTGGACCACTTGGCCTCTTTTCCATTGCGGTCATCGACTCCTCGGTAATCCCGCTGCCTCTGCCCGGCAGCACTGATCTGTTGCTGCTTTGGCTGGTGGCGCATAGCGGAGATCCCTGGCTGCTGGCCCCTTGCGCCATTGCGGGCAGCATGCTGGGCGGCTACACAACATGGCACATTGGCAGGAGAGGCGGCGAAGGGGCGCTCCGTCATTACGTGCCAGCGCGTCTTCTTGGACGCATTCGCGGGTGGGTGAAACGTCACCGCATCCTCGCCGTTTTTCTTCCTGCTATGCTCCCACCCCCCATCCCCCTCTTGCCCTTTGCGCTTGCAGCCGGGGCGCTGGGCGTCTCGCGCCATCGCTTCCTCGCTGTTTATGGTGCGGCGCGCACACTGCGTTACTCCTTTATTGCATGGCTTGGCGTGATCTACGGACGCAGGATCGTGAACATGTGGTCGGGTGCCATCCAGAAGTGGTCGACTCCATTGCTTTGCGTGTTCGTGGGCCTGCTCGTTGTCGGCGGCTGCTACGGGATATGGAAGGTCCGCAGCCTGGGCAAGGCCGAGGCCGCCGAGAAACTCGTGCGGCGTGGTATTGCTGCTGGTTCCAACCCGGCCACCGAGCATTTGTACCCTGAGCTTCCTGCCTAGAAGATAAACATGGCGACCCCGGCGGCGAACATAGCCAATGTCGTCAATGCAACCACAATCCATCCCAGGCGGGAACTCGGCTGATTCTGCATCAGCTTCTTGTCCGCGGCGATGATCAGGATGGCTACGAGAAGGAAGGGAGCTAACAAACCGTTGATGACAGCTGTCCAATAAAGAGCTTTCACAGGGTTAACGCCGATAAAGTCCATCGCAACGCCGGCTGCGGTAGAAACAAGAATCAAAGCATAAAACCAGCGTGCCTGTTTTAGTTTCTTGCTCAGGCCCTGGCGCCAACCCAACGTCTCAGCAAAGGCGTATGCGGCCGATCCGGCCAGCGTGGGGATGGCAAGGAATCCGACACCGACAATACCCAGGGTGAACAGGGTCGCTGCGAAGTTGCCCGCAAAAGGCCGAAGGGCCTCAGCCGCCTCGCGGGAGGTCGAGATGTTTGTAATGTGGTGCCGATTGAGGGTGATTGCGGTGGTAAGAATAATAAAGAACATGACCATGTTTGAGAAGAACGCACCAACGCCAACATCGATATTTCTCAATTCAAGCTCTTCTGGTGTTGCCCCTCTGCGCTGAGCAAGCGTGCTCTGGCCGGCCGACTTTTCCTCCTCGACCTCTTCGCTTGCCTGCCAAAAAAAGAGATACGGGCTGATGGTTGTGCCGAGGATCGCGACAAGCATCGCCCACTCATCTCCGCTGTGCGGCATCGACGGCACCAGGGTATCGCGCAGCACCTGGCCCCAATTCGCTCCCACCACAAACGCCGTAACCGGGTAGGCGAAGAGCACGAGCACAAGCCACTTGAGAACGTTTGCTATCTGCTGATATTGGAGCCGGACCGTTGCCCAGGAAATAAGAAGCGCGAAAATCACCACAAACCAGTGAGAATTGATCCGCGTCAGCATCGCTGCCGCATCCGCCATACCGGCAAGATCTGCGGCAATGTTGATCGTGTTTGCGGTCAGCAGGGCAATCACGAATACCAGCAACAGCCATCTTGGAAATCGCTGCTTGAAGTTTCCGGCCAGGCCTTGTCCCGTTACCTTGCCAATGCGGGCACACATCATCTGGACTGCGGCCATCAACGGCCACGTCAGAAGTGCAGTCCAGAGAAGTTTGGTTCCGAGCTGCGCGCCGGCAATTGAGTATGTGGCGATGCCCGAGGGGTCATCGTCGGCCGCCCCAGTGATGAGTCCAGGGCCGAGCGACTTCAACAGCGCTCGAACCCAACGAGATGGAGCGAATGCCGGCAAAGAGGAGTTGGGTTATCTTCCCTTTAGATCATAGCGTGAATCGCACCACAAGCGTGCCTTGACCTGCGTATGGATGCAAAGGGAGACAGAAACTCTCGTTCCTGTCCCGCAAGCGATTCGTTTTCATCTTGCAGGTTGAACTGCAAGTTCAACTCCCGCGCCGGGTTTGTATCCCAGTCGCGGGCTTGATGAGTCAAAGCCTATCTGAAGTGTGACGTCTCGCATCGCCCGGTGCGAATTGTCACTATGGTTTCCTGGCAGGTTGGGACGGTGTAGCTGCGCACTCCAGCTCCACTTCAATGCGCGTCTTGTGATTGACCGCGGCTTCCTCGTTTGCATCGTGAACCACTTCTTCAGCCTTGCCCCAGGCATTCTCGACTTTGCCCTTCACTTGCTGAACCATGCCCTCAATTTCAAGTTGGGTATTCCCACTCAACGCGCCTGCCTTGCGCTTGGCGCTTCCTGCCATTTCGTCGACGACGCCCTTCACACGATCTTTGTTCACAGGTCCACCTCTGTGGATTCGAATCTTGTCGATTTGATTGAGGCACTGAAACCAGGTTCCAGTGCCTCAAATGATACGGTTGACGGCGTCATGACCAGGAGAGGCCAAGGAGTTGATTCAACCTCAGACGAGCCGGCGCAAAATATGCCACTGCGAGCGGTGAAGCAGTCCGCAATGGGTGTTGGTTAGTGCTTTGCTTCGCCGCCAGCCGCATGACCCCGTCCGTCGCGCGTTTCATTCCCCTTGAATTGCTCGGGGGCTCTCCGCTGCGCTGCGGGCTTTTCGCCAACCTTTGGCATGGGGCCGCTATAGCCGTGCTGTGGATCGAAGGAGTTATCGACCTTGCCCTGAAAGTCGTTGGACCCATGGAACCACGGACCAACACCGATGAAGACGCCGCTGTTAAACCACTCCGCTCCGTAGTAACCGTCGGGAACGCAGTTATAAGGAGCGTAATCATAGTAACCGTAGGGGCAATCGGGAGCGACTCCGATATTGACGCTGACCTGAGCCGATGCCTTGGCAGCGCCAGGTGCGATGGCGATTGCAGCAATGGCGGCAAACGCAAGTAACTTGATCTTGTTCATGAATTCTCCTCACACTCGTTGGGCCGTCAAATACCTGCGCCAACTTTCTTCAACCTAGGCGCTGAAATCGTCGGGGTCTGAGCAGTTTGGACCACTTCGGTGAAGACGATCATGTGCCGTAGCGGTTGTTCAATGTGCGTTCTTGCTCAGACGCTGCGGTCGGCTACCACTAACGTGGGAGTTACATTTATCCGCACGTGTGTGGTGCGAAGGAGATAGAAATGCTCTGGACAATCATCGTCGTTCTTGTGGTTTTGTGGCTGCTGGGATTCTCCCTCCATATCGGCGGAGCCCTGATTCACCTTTTGATCGTTGTGGCAGTCATCATGCTGATCTTCAACCTGATAAGTGGAAGCAGGCGCGCGTTGTGATTCCCGGTCGCCGAAGAGGCGATCCTGCGTTGGAGCTGACCAAGGACGTGGTGATTGAGACTTGACATGAGACTCCGGCACCCGCAAATCAGCCAATTCTGTGTGGTTTGAGCCGGACACCTGCGAATTGACCAGCAATCATCTTCTAAAGCGAAGTTTGCCATTCCGCGCTGTGACAGATTTAGTCGCAGCGCCCCCGCGTCCTTGCCGGAATGTGCAATTGTGAACAGACCGAATGCTGCCAGTAAAGCCTTAAATGGTTGGAAGGGAAATCCAGAATGGAAATCCCGACTTAACTCCGTCAGCGCGGAGTTACTGGAGCAGAAATGAAAAAGGTCCTGATTTTCCTTTTTGCCGC
>PLST01000602.1:13970-17194 GCA_003164255.1 Acidobacteriaceae bacterium
TTATCCCTGGCACTGGCAGGCTCTCTGACCGCACTCGCACAAACTCCGGCAGTTCCGCCACCCAACATCCTCAACATTGAAACGATCAACATAAAACCCGACATGGACGGACCTTACGACAAAATTGCCTCAGAGTATCCCGGTGTGTCAGAGCAACTCAAGGACCCGACGCACGTCATGGGGATGGAAGCCCTGACAGGCCCGCCTCGGGCAATTTACCTCTCCGGCTACGATTCTTTCGAGGCGTTCGAAAAGAGCGAGGAGTGGCTCACAGGCAACGCAGCGACCGACGCCAAGTTTGACGCGATGGATGCGAGCGAGGCCCCTTACATAACCGAGGAACACCACACCATTTGGCACTACCGCCCCGACCTCAGTAACAACGTCGCTGGAGCGGACATACCCCACTCTCATTACTGGGAGGTGATCATCTTCCACATGCGCGCCGGACACGACGATCACTTCAAGGAATTGACGAAACTTTATCGCGACGCCTACCTCAAGAGCGGCCAAAACATCCCTTGGTCGAGTTACGAGGGAATGATGGGCGTAACTGACGCCTACCTCGTCCTGGTGCCGATGAAGTCCCTCAAGGATGAGGATATGGGCCTGGAGCATAGGAAGGACTTCGGGGCTGCGTTGGGCGACGAGGGAAGAAACCGGCTCAACAAAATTTCCGAAGAGAGCGTGGCCAGCGTCGAGGACAATCTGTGGATGGTGAATCCCGATTGGAGCTACGTAGAGAAATCCTGGGTAGATGCCGATCCCCAATACTGGGGGGCTGAAACGCCCGCAAAGCCCGCGCCTAAACGCGCTGCCGGAACTGCGCCTGCAGCAAAGGCCCCGCCTGCACACTAAACAAGGCCGGTCTGAACAGGAAGGGCGCCCGCCGCGGCGGGCGCCCTTCCTGTCTTCATTTACAGCAGTAATTCGATATCATTCCCATTGTCCTTGCCGCATTCTCCCTTCGCGGTCCGCCGCGGCACAGCGCTCAGACACTCAGGATTATGCGTGCACCGATCTTCTCCACCGCTTGGACGGGAAACCCTTGGTGCACAGGTTGCATACGCTGTACGCGGGCTCGTGAGAAGGAGCGCATATAGGATTGCGCAGCCTGGCTCCAAACCATCTTGCGCGCGTAGAGGTATGCCCGCTCGCGCATTAAGTAACGTTCCGCATCGTCGTCCAGAAGTTGAATGGCCGTAACTGCGATGGCAGCCGGGTCCTCGAAGGGAACCAACGCTCCGCGTCCATTGTTCAGAAGTTCATTAGCATGCCAATAGGGAGTGGAGATGATGGCCTTCCCAGCACCCATGGCATAGGCCAGGGTTCCCGATACAGCCTGCGCCTCGTGACAATAGGGAGTGATGTAGATGTCTGCCGAAGCGACCAGCGAAGCCATTTCCTGGGGACTGAAAAACCGGTTGAGGAATATTACCTCTCGCTCGACCCCAACTTCCCTGGCCAGGGCCTGCAACTGTTCCCGGTATCGATCGCCCTCCCTCGCCCTGACATGCGGGTGGGTGGCGCCTGCGATCACGTAAACAACGTTTTTGTGCCGGCTGCGGATGCGCGGTAGAGCTTTGATCACATTCTCGAAACCTTTGTTGGGAGACAGCAGACCGAAGGTGAGCATCACAGCTTTTCCGGTAAGAGCGAGCGCATCCTTGTGGACCTCCGGCTCCACAAAGGGCAGGTCGGGAATACCGTGAGGAATCAGGTCGATCTTTGTTGCGGAAACTCCAAACACATCCTGCAGAATGCAGGCAGAGTAATCGCTCATCACGATCAGACGATCGGAGCGTGCCGCGATCTGTTGCATGACGCTTCGTTGGTCGGGATCCGGTTGGCGAAGAACGGTATGAAGTGTCGTGACCACCGGCATGTTAAGGATTCGCAGCAATTCGAGCACATGGCTTCCGGCTTTCCCACCGAATATCCCGTACTCATGCTGCAGACACACCAAATCGACGTCGCAAGTGTTGAGACGATCGGCGGTTGCCCGGTAGGAGGATAGATCGTCTTCAGCAATTTCGCCACGCACCCGGGCTGGGTAGAGGTAGGCAGATTGCGCGTCGTTGACGGCTACTACTTGCAGGCCAGAGGCTCCATACTCCGCGGCAATCGCATCGCATAAATCGGTGGTGAAGGTTGCGATGCCACATTGCCTGGGAAGGTGGTTTCCAATGACCGCAATTCGGCTCGGACGTGAACCGTTTGGTGCTGGAACCAGGGCTAGTGCCGGGACTCTTCCAAAAGGCGAAGTCTCAGGCCCGCGCCGTATCAGGTTACTCTGCTGCGCTTTCATGGGGAGACTGGAAGCGGACATTGTGCACTCCTGACTTTGAATGTGTAGGCAACAATCGCTCCTGCAGCAAAAAAACAGAACTCAGTGACCGAGCGCTCGAATCGTTGCGAGTGCCTCGCTTGCTATGAATGACAGAAGGAAGAATGCGACGCCCGCACCTTCCAACGGCTTTGACGACCTGTCTGCACCATGCACAGACAATGGTGTTTCCGCTTCGTCATTTCCCGTTGTTACTTGACGGAAGCCTGGCATGAAAAGGAAACATCCGGCAGCGGATGCAACCATGTCTTTCGTAAACAAGCCAAGCCTGGAAACGCTCTGAACAAAGCTGTTCATCATAGCCTGACTCTACGCCGGCCATGATGGGATGGATGTTCACTTTTGAACGGTGGGAAAAGGCCGGAGGGAATCGGGACCTCAAGAGCGGCTTAGGTGCGGCGGCGGCGTGCAAGGTGTGCTGCGTCTGGGGTAACAGCCGCACAATCTAGCATCGCCGCCGCCGAATAGGGGAAGGCCCCACAAAGAACCCTATGCTTCCGGCGCAAGGTCCTCTGCTCAATTATGCTCAGTGGCCGATGGACGATGAGTATTCCCTCCCTGGGTCGGGGTCAGCTGCATTGGCGACCTTGGGCTCAGTCAATGGTCCGGCTCCGTTCGAGTCGAGTACGTTGACCAGCATCCATGGATTGCCAGCCAGATCATAGTGAGACTTTCCCTGGTCGTCGATTACGAGTTTGCTTGCAGGAAACAGGAATCCGGTGCTCTTTGTTGGGTCGATATCATTCAGGTCGAATTGGCCGACCGCCAGGTCAAAAGTCTGCGACGGCCCAGGCGGGTCAGCTTCATCCGGCGGATGCGGGCGGCTGGTGATGAATGTGATCCTCCGTCCGGTTGGCGTCACAACAGTCTGGATGAA
>PLST01000602.1:17227-20016 GCA_003164255.1 Acidobacteriaceae bacterium
TATGTTGCCTGGATCGTCTCTCGATTCGGACTGCTGGCGAATGAAAGGGTGGTCGCCAGGGCGAATGAGCACAGCAGGATCTGAACGGACCGCGCTGGCTTGTGAATCCCCCGATTTGTGCTTCCGAGCCTTGTGCTTGCGAGTTGCCCCATTTGTCGAGCCTCCCGGGGCCAACGTCAGGGCCTGCTCACATTCTTCAGGCCCTCGTTGGATCCCATCCAGCAGCGAAGTTGAAGCTAGGCAGCGGTTCTCACTTCGAGGGCTCTCGGCGCCTGGAGAAGGTCATCGAAGATCTCTCGATACTGGATCATTGCGGTGCGCTGTTCCTCGGTGCTGGCCTCGGTCTCGTCAGGGCGGACGGCGATCGAGTGCGCGATGCGGTAATTGTCCATGACGCGTGGATAGTTCACCGAGAGGTCGGCCGCGCGCTGCTCAAATTCGGCCTGGGGATAACCCCGGGCAATGAGGAGCGCATTGATCAGCCCATCGGCTTCGGTAACCGCAGCTTTGGGATGATCCATAAAGCGCGATTGAATCGTGTGCCACTCGGTGACGAACCGCTCGCGCTCAGTTGCGCCCAACTCCCGGATCTTGAGAGCTTGCACTCGAGTTTCCCGATCGGCTAGTTTTGCCTCGGCCTCGCGCGCGGAGCCGTGCGTAATCACGGCGCGTTCGTATTCTGAGCCAAAACGATTTCTTAAACCCGCGGTGCGCGTTCTGCGGTTTTGGATAAACGCGATAATCACGACGGCGACGAGAACGGCGAGTATAACCCCGCCAATGATGAGCTCTTGATTCGTGATGTAGTGACCCATGATCAAGTGGTAATTCATTGCTTTCTCCTATGCGGAGTTGACCGCAGCTGCAAACGGTTGATGGTGAAAGTTGTCGTGCCAACACAGCGACCAATCAATCATGAGCGCTGAGGAATGCGAAAGATGGTCTGATCTGCTCGTTCTGAATTTGAATACGGGCCCCGTTTTTGGTTAAAGGCCATTTGCGTCGTGCTTAAACAGGCCCGGAATCATTTCAAGTCGCTATCCCACCAATTTGTGCCGCGCGCTCTTGAGCCCAAATCGCTGATGAACGCATCCTGGAGGCGGTTCGGTCCAAAGGGCCCGGGGCGATCAGCCATCCAATCCGCGGCTTCGCAGGAGTCGCCCTTCTGGAGGAACTCAAGGTCGTACTCGGCGTCAGTGAATTCGTAGAAGACCACTTTCTTCATCTTGTGATTTGCACGAAACAATCCGATTGCAATGGCGATGACAAGGAGGACGGCAATGGCGCCGGCCAGGAATTGGACATTTGTGAGATGGAGCATCGCGTTCTCCTTTTTGCTTTGTCCGCAACGGTCGGGAGGGGAATCTTTGCCGCAGCGGCGAATTCTTACTGAGTCTGAAGTCGGCTGACAGAGAAAGGCTGATCAATACTGCTCAGGCCGGAGACTTGAAGGCGGTCGGCAACGAAGTGTGCACTATTGAGCAGCCCTCGTCGCGCGGATTGCTTCAATCTGATCTCAGTTCGAAGAGCGGGTCGTTCAATGGCGAATGCCCGCTCGATGAGGTGGCGATGGCAATGGAATTCTCCAGGTGCAGGATTGTGGCGATGGAAATGGACGACCCTCGCGGCGCCCGCGTGCTTTCGGGCGTCGCAATCGATGCGGAAGACGCTCGCTGCAGAAGCCTTAACGACAGCCAGGCGCTTGAAGTGGAGGACTCTCGCTGCAGCCAGGTGGCCATCCGAATGGAAGATCCCCGGTGCCAAAGCCTTTACATGAAGTGGTGACTGAGGACGCGTCTCGNNGTTACAACCCGTACTGAAGGAGAAGAAAGATGCTCATCGTACTCATCATTGTTTTGGTGCTCGTGTTCGCTGGTGGCGGAGGCTACTACGGCTATGGCCGATGGGGCAGGGGAGGCGGAGCCGGAATTGGACTTGGAACCGTGCTGGTCATCCTTCTGGTTTGCTATCTGCTCGGAGCGTTCAGATAAAGCTCGCTTTGGCGAGCTCCGCGTTTGCCATCGGCTGAGCAGCTCGATTCGTTTGCAATTCCCATGTTCTTGTTCAAACAATTTAAAGTCACGGTCTGATTAGATTGCCAATCAGAACGGAGAGGCCGTTCCATGCGATCTGGACGCCAATGCACAGCAGAATGAACGCAACTACACGCAGGATGCCGTGCGCGGTTGAAGGCGGAATAACCTTGGTGATCTTCGGCGCGTATGCATAGCAGAAGTAAACGAGCAGGCTGAGCACGACCACCGCAAGGAATACTCCAACATGGGCCTGAATATCTTTGGATATGTCTTTATTTGAGATATGAGCTGTGAGAGTCAGCACTGCGACGAGCGTGCCGGGACCCGATGTGATCGGAAACGTGAATGGGTAGAAGACCTTGTGCTCAAGATCTTCCAACTTTGTCTCGTCCCGCACCTCAGTTTCTTCCTGCTTGTTCCTGGAGTTGGCGCGTGCGTCTCTTTCGTTCAGCACTGACCAGCCCATTGCCGCGATGACGATGCCGCCGGAAAACTGAACGATCGGAAGAGAGATGCCGAAGAAACGAAGAATGGTCGCGCCCAGCAGCTCGATGATGACAAGAAAGATGACGTTATTGATCGCGATTCGGCGAGCCAGCGAGCGATAGACAGAGGCCGGCGCCTCGCCCGTCAGTCCCAGAAACACCAGGGCCGATCCGAGCGGATTGATCAGCGGAAGAAGTACGCTGAAGGCGATTAAGAAAGATGTCCAGAGCAGCAAGGTCATTCTCCCTTGCTAAATCTTAACTGCTC
>PLST01000602.1:20037-20863 GCA_003164255.1 Acidobacteriaceae bacterium
AACCAAGCTGGAAGACGATACAGTCTCGAGCGAATCAAACGAAAAGGCCGTTGAGCGCATCGCTGAGGAAGCTGCCCAAAAATCCTCGCTCAGGGAAAAGAAAAGCGACACCGACCATAAGATCTTCTCGATCTGACAAGCCACCAGACATTCCGTTGAAATAGTCAGTCGGGCTAAAATGGAGCGAGAGTCATGCCGCGATGAGGCGGCCTGAAGCAAATGCACAACAGCGAAAATCATCGGATGACTATCGATTCAAAAAAGTACCGATCGACGCCAGGCAAGAAGGTCGACCTCGACAAGTGGCCGACGATCGAAGAGCCTCTTTGCAAGTCGACAAAGCAATATCAGGAACTTCTTGAAGAGCACGTTCATGAGTTGAGCTCCCTGCAGGAGCTTCACTATGCTTCCAACAGTCACGCGTTGCTCCTCATCTTCCAGGGTATGGACGGCGCGGGAAAAGACGGCGCCATCCGCCACGTAATGTCCGGCGTCAATCCAGCAGGTTGTGAGGTTGTCAGTTTCAAGCNNGAGGAAGTCCTGGTCGTCAGAGTGCATCCTGAGATTCTTCGCAGCCAGGGACTCCCCGAAAAGCTGCGCAACAAGAAGGACATCTGGGAGCAGAGGTTTCAGTCCATTGTGGACATGGAGAAGCATCTCCATCGAAACGGCACCGAGACCATCAAGATATTTCTCCACCTATCCTACGAGGAACAACGGAAGAGATTCCTTGCGCGGATCGACGCGCCGGAAAAGAACTGGAAGTTCAGCGCGGCCGACATTCACGAGAGGAAATACTGGAAGCAATACATGAAGGCCTACGAAG
>PLST01000554.1:0-1063 GCA_003164255.1 Acidobacteriaceae bacterium
GTGCACCTGGGCACGCCGGAAGTGGCAAAACCCTACTTCGACTACTTCAAACTTTCGGACGTGGAGCGCGTCAGCAATCCTGACGCGTCGCTTTATCAGAAGCCGGTATTCGGTCTTGGTCGCGTGAATCCCGTGTGGCATCTGTTCAATCCCGTGGTTTGGTATGGCTGGCTCCGAGGTGATCTGTTCGCTTACGGCATTGGCGCTATCAAGGACGATGGGCACCAGATGCCGGGCGTGTTTTTTGTGAAGGACCGCAGGATTGTGAGGGCGTTCCGTTATCGCACGATCGCCGACCAGCCTCCTTTCCTGAAGCTGATTCGATGACGGCGATGACGAATTTTGTTGTGTCAGTTCTGATTGGGTGCTGAGGCGGTTTTGAGTGCGTAAGAGGATGCCAGCAAGAGCGCACCGAGTACGATGAAGAGCGACCAGAACGGGTCGCCATGCCGGTAGACGATTGCGCAGATGCCGAGGAACAGGTTGAATATGCCAATTAGATTGGCGATGGGCAGAGAGCTCCGATCGCCGGCTCTGACCTTTAACCAGATCCAAATAAGGATGGCTCCGAAGAGGAGCTGAGTACCGCTTACGGAATACCAGACGATGTAGAGAGTCTGCGAGATGACGGGGTCGATGGGAAATTTGTCGATGGCCTCATGAACGCGGTGCACTGAGTAGCCGTGGCCCAAGCTGCCAAGGCCCATGATGACTGAGTCGATGAGAAAGACAATCGAAGCGATTCTTCTCGACATTTGTTTCTCCTTGCTGATTGGATCGGTAGTGGGATTCGCGGCGTGTGCGGCGACTTCCTGGCTGAGAGCGCGGACTCTGTTTGTGGGTCGTTCGATGGTTTGTTGAAGATTGAGAGTTAGTGTACTGCAGTTGCTGGGGCGGGTAAATGCTGTTCTTGCGGGCGCATGGCCGGTTTAGGATAAGGTGTTCGCTCAAGCGGAGCCTGAGCGGGAAAGCGAGTGATGGTGGCTGACTGGGATTCGCGTTTTCTTGAGATGGCGCGGCTGGTTTCAACATGGAGCAAGGACCCGAGCACGCAGGTGGGCGC
>PLST01000554.1:1110-2581 GCA_003164255.1 Acidobacteriaceae bacterium
GCGGTGGTGCAGGCGGGCATCAAACGGGTGGTCGCGCCCAAGTCAGACAACGACCGCTGGGCGGAGAGCTTCGCCTTTACGACGGAGATCTTCCATGAGGCCGGTGTGGAACTGGTGATCATTCCGGAGCCGGTGCATGGGATTTAGCTGGCGCTGTTCAGGCACCGGGCATTAGTCGTTGCTCATCCACGTCGTTCAGATTCAGGATCTGGCGACTCTTCGTTCCGGCTTCGGAGGTGCTGGGCTGAAACACTCCAGATGGACGTCGAGTACCTTTCCTTCGATGTGCGTCAACTGCTCTTCGACGCTCCTTCGCACCAGTTCCGGATCGCCTTTGGCGCGAAGATTGACGACCAGCTCATGGCGGCCCGCAGGGGATGCGTCTAGATCTCCTTCTACCCTGGGCTCTTCTCCGTTGGCGCAAACTGCTGCCTTGAGCCAACCGCTGGCGCAGCGGTCAAAGACTTTCAAATGCACAATCGGGATCGCCGCTGCCGTAAGAGCCGTGTCGAGCCGGTCCATCAGCGGCCCAATGATCAGGGCTGGCGACAAGGGGACGGCTGGAACAAGATCGCAACTGAGATTGAGCCACGCAAGAGCAGCTTCAGCTTGCGCATATCGCGCATAGTCGATTTCAAGGGTCGTCCTTCCCGCTTGCTGCGATCCGAGGAGAATCTCATCCAGCCACTGCTGAACGCCCTGGCCGGTTCTTGCGCTGAGCCGGCGCGTCGAAACGCCGGGAGTGCCCGCGACGACGCCGGGAATGGCGGCGGCATCGGGATATATGTCGGCTTTTGTGATGCAAACGAGGTCGGCCTCGTGCAACTGCTTCTCAAAGAGGAAAGCCATGTCGGCATCTGCATCCGCTGCTTGCAGCGCAGCAGCTCGAGCCGGATCGACGAGCACGGTAAACGGCGCAACCCGATAGCGGTCAAAGCATTCCAGCAGCGGGCCGAGCACCGTGGCAGAGATGTCTGTGCAGCTTCCCACAGGCTCTGCAAAGATCACTTCCGGGCGGAACGTCTGCAGGTGCTCAATCGATGACATCAGCTCAGAGAACCTGCAGCAGAAGCATCCTCCCGTCACTTCCCGCGCGAGAAAGCCCTCCGCCGTGGCAAGACGTGAATCCACAAGGCCGTTGCTCTGGTCGTTGAGGATGACGGCGCAGCGCACTCCGCGCTGTTGAAGCAGGCGGGCGGCGGCGAGGATCAGTGTTGTCTTTCCGGAGGCCAGAAAGCCACCGACGACGACGATGCAGGGCCTTGGCCACGGTCCTGGCTGAGGAGTTTCGTCACTCACGCATGAACCTCAATGCGGAGCGAGTCCCTGGCGGCCAGGCGCAGAGTGTCGCCGAATGTGGCCACCAATCGCTCGTTGTGCCGATCCACACGACTCTCGACCGGCTTTCCGCCACTGACGATCGAGGCATGAGTGCCTGGCGCGGGAAACTCGCAGGAGCGGCAAGCGAGCG
>PLST01000247.1 GCA_003164255.1 Acidobacteriaceae bacterium
GAGCGCATCGTAAAATCGAGTATGTTTCGATTCATAGCGCAATCCTTCGGAATCCCGTTGACGTGGTTAAGGGCCTCTGCGGCGATCTGCGCATTTTCCTCATCGCGATTTTCCGACCGTCTCAATGCTTCTCACGGGTTGGGGCATGAATCGTTCGGCGATATTCTCGCCGCCGCTTGGCTGGGCCTGCTCCCACCGGGTCAGTTCCTCCTCGGCATAGCGAACAAGGGAACCGAATTTGCGGAATATCGGCCCACGGTTTTCCAGCCGCCACCGGCGCAGAGTGGCAAGGCTGATGTGCGTTCGTTGCGCCACTTCGACTTCAGTCAGGAATTGTGTGCTCATATTGATTGAACCCTCATTTTGCTTTCCTCTCCTACCGTCCATCCGGTTCCGCTTTTGCAGGACTACTCAAACCGGCCTTCGCCAACCCTGCTTGAACCGCGTCCGCCAACCAACTTTTCTCCAGAATGCCCTGCACGGTTATGATTTTGAGCCAGGTACGAGCGAAGCTCCTCCACTTGCGCTGGCAAGCATTTGCACTTTACGCCGCGCTTTTTCCATGCCTATTCCCCATTTCCGCTCTCACCAGCGGCATATACAGATAATACCATACATATGACACCATATCTATAATAAATCTGCATCATAATGGTCCTCCTGAGCCTTAACGTTCTCACCTACTGCAACTTGGCTACGGTCCACGGTGACATGAATCCACTATGATGATGAAGTCGGTAAACCACACGATGACGCCAAAGCCTTTGTTGCTGCGCCATCCCAATCCATCAGGTAAATGGCCCTATGAACGCAGTCGAGATCGAGGCCGCGGTATCAGCTCTGGCGCTCCAACCCTTTGATGGGGCTGAGTTTCCGTTTGCCTTCCTGGCTGCCTTTGGCAATAAAGAGACAACAATCAAGCGCCTGCGCAAGGGTGAGTCGAACGGCTCGGACCTGCCCGGCGGCGTGCTCCAGCGCAACCATATCCACATCACCACCTGCGAATCCGGGCGGGTTGGCGAGGCCCTGAAGGCGCTGCGCCTGAGTCCCAAGAATGCCGCAGCCAAAGCAAAGTTCATCCTGGCCACAGATGGCGAGACGCTGGAGGCCGAAGACCTTGCCAGCGGCGAGACGGTCGCCTCAGACTACCCGGACTTCGCCCGACACTTCGGCTTTTTCCTGCCCCTGGCCGGCATCTCCACCATCAAGGAGATCAAAGACAACCCCATTGATGTGCGGGCCACCGGGAGGCTCAACAAGCTCTATATCGAACTACAGAAGGAAAACCCGGAGTGGGCCACCGAGGCGCGGCGGCACGACATGAATCACTTCATGGCCCGTCTCATCTTCTGCTTTTTCGCCGAGGATACCGACATCTTCAACGGCGTGGGTCTGTTCACCCGGACCATCGAACAGATGAGCGAGCGCGACTCGTCCAACACCCACGAAATCATCGGTACACTCTTCCGAGCCATGAACATCAAGATCGCGGAGCGCGCCGTCGCGAAGCTACCGGGCTGGGCCAATTGCTTCCCCTACGTCAATGGCGGTCTCTTTTCCGGCAGCGCCGACGTGCCCCGCTTTACTCGCATGGCGCGAACCTATCTGCTACACGCTGGCGCTGAGAGCTGGCGTGAAATCAACCCGGACATCTTTGGGTCCATGATTCAAGCAGTAGCCGAAGAAGGTGAACGCGGCGCACTCGGTCTGCACTACACCAGCGTACCCAACATCCTCAAGGTCTTGAATCCGCTCTTCCTCGACGACCTGCGGGCGCAACTGGAGGCGGCTGGCGACAATCCGCGAATGCTGCTGAACCTACGAAAGCGCATGTCGAGAATCCGTGTGTTTGACCCGGCCTGCGGCTCGGGGAACTTTCTTGTCATCGCGTACAAGGAGATGCGCAAAATTGAGGCGGAGATCAACCGGCGTCGGGGCGAACTGCATTTGCCCACGGAGATCAGCAAGAAGAATTTTCGCGGCATAGAACTCCGCGACTTCCCTGCGGAGATTGCCCGACTTGCACTTGTGATTGCCGAGTATCAATGTGATGTCCTCTACCGTGGTCAGTTGGAAGCCAAAGCTGCATTCTTGCCCTTGGATGAGATGAACTGGATCACCTGCGGAAATGCTCTGCGCCTTGATTGGCTCAGCATCTGCCCGCCAACTGGAAGCACAGTAAAACTTGTAGCCGACGATCTTTTTTCTTCACCGCTCGACCAGGCACAAATCGATTTCGAGAACGAAGGAGGAGAGACATTTATCTGCGGGAACCCGCCGTACCTTGGCGGCAAGAAACAAAGTCAGGCGCAAAAGGAGGACATGGACTGGATATTTGGACGCAAAGAGAAGCACAAAAACCTAGACTACATTTGCGCATTCATCGTGAAGGCGTGCCAGTTTTTAGAACACGCCACCAAATCAGCGCTTGTGGCTACCGATTCGATTGCACAAGGAACTCACGTTCCTGTGCTTTGGCCGATTATTCAGCGCCTTGGCTGCCGGATAGAGTTTGCATACGAGTCATTCAAGTGGGCGAACAGCGCACAGCGTAATGCTGGCGTGTCCTGCACGATTATTGGTCTGACAAAAAAGCAGGTTGGCGCAAAGTACCTATACGGCGAATCAACACGTCGCCAGGTTTCAAATATTAGTCCCTATTTGGTTGAAGGCACCGACACCATCGTTGTGAACCAGTCTCAGAACACCAACTTTCTATCATCTATGATTACGGGAAACGCCCCTTATGACGGCGGTCACTTGTTTCTTGACACGAACGAGGCACGAGAGCTGCTCAAGAACGCTCCCTCGTTGCGGACAAAGCTCCGAAGAGTTTCCGGGACTAGCGAATTCATTGACGGAGTAACGAGATATTGCCTTTGGCTTGACGACGATGATCTACCTCTCGCGCGGAGTGTTTCCGAGGTCTCCGCTCGCATTGATAAGGTTCTCGAATATCGGCAAGGTGGCGGCGAAGTTGCCTCTACTCTGACTGACAGACCGCATCAATTTCGATATAGAAATACATGCAAGGTGTCACAATTACTTGTTCCGCAAACCTGCTCCGAAAGGCGAGAGTATCTTCCTGTTGGACTGCTGGATGCGGAAGTCATCATTACCCATGCAGCCCACGCAATATACGATCCGACTTTGGTGGATTTCTCCGTGCTAGCTTCCAGACTGCACCTAGTTTGGGCCACTACTATATGCGGAAAGCTGGAAGCGCGAATTCGATATTCGAGCAATCTTGGCTGGAACACCTTTCCCGTGCCGATGCTGACGGAGCAGAACAAGGTCGATCTCACTCGGTGCGCGGAGAACCTTCTGCTGGCCCGTGAGGCGCATTTCCCGGCGACCATTGCCGACCTCTACGACCCGGACAATATGCCCGAGAATCTGCGTCATGCGCATGAGCAGAATGACGAGGTACTGGAGCGCATCTATATTGGCCGCCGCTTTCGCAACGATACCGAGCGGCTGGAAAAGCTGTTTGAGATGTACACGAAGATGACGGCGGCGCAGACGCCAGCCAAGAAGACAAGGAAAACAGCGCAATGACTATGGCAGACAACCCAACCAACAAACGACGGATTCCCTCGGTCTCCATCACCACGGCCCGGACTGGAGTATCGAGCCGGGCGAATGTGTTGGGGATGCGACCGATGCAGGAACGCGCTTACGCGCAACGCGGCGAGCAGTACCTTGTCATCAAGTCCCCGCCATCGTCGGGCAAGTCACGCGCTCTGATGTTCATCGCGCTGGACAAGCTCCACAATCAGGGAATCAAACAGGCAATCGTAGTGGTGCCCGAGCGTTCCATCGGTGGCAGCTTCGCAAGCGAGCGACTGACCGAGAACGGATTCTGGGCCGATTGGACCGTCAAGCCGCAGTGGAACCTTTGCGATGCGCCTGGAGTTGACGAGCCTAAAGTGGCGCAGTCCAAGGTGAAGGCTGTCGGTGAGTTCCTGGCCAGCGGCGATCAAGTGCTGGTGTGTACCCATGCCACCTTCCGGTTTGCCGTGGATGAATTGGGCGTGGAAGCCTTCGACGGGCGGCTGATTGCCGTGGACGAGTTCCACCACGTGAGCAGCAACCCGGATAACAGGCTGGGAAGTCAGTTAGGCCAGTTCATCGCCCACGACAAGGCGCATATTGTCGCCATGACGGGCTCATACTTCCGTGGCGATGCGGTGGCTGTGCTGGCCCCGCAGGATGAAGATCGGTTTGCCAAGGTCACGTACACCTATTACGAGCAGCTTAATGGCTACGAGTATTTGAAATCGCTCGACATCGGATATTTCTTCTACACAGGGCGATACCTAGACGCCATCATGAAGGTGCTGGACCCCGCGCTGAAGACGATTGTCCACATCCCCAATGTGAACTCGCGCGAGAGCCTGAAGGACAAGCACAGAGAGGTTGAAGAGATCATGGACGCCCTGGGCGATTGGAAGGGTGTCGATCCCATCACCGGCTTCCACTTAATCGAATTGCCTGCGGGGCCACGCGGCAAACGGGTCATCAAGGTTGCTGACTTGGTGGACGACTCCGACCCCGCCAAACGTTCCAAGGTGCTTGCCGCTCTGAAAGACCCGGCGCAGCGCAACAACCGCGATCACGTGGACATCATTATCGCCCTGGGCATGGCTAAGGAAGGCTTTGACTGGATTTGGTGCGAGCACGCGCTGACGATTGGATACCGCAGCAGCTTGACGGAGATTGTACAGATTATTGGCCGCTCGACGCGCGATGCGCCCGGCAAAGAACGGGCGCGGTTTACGAACCTGATAGCGGAGCCTGACGCTGCCGAGGCTGTTGTCGTGGATGCCATCAACGACACGCTGAAGGCGATTGCGGCCAGCCTACTGATGGAGCAGGTATTGGCTCCGCGCTTCGAGTTCACGCCCAAGAATGCGGGAGCCATCGAAGGCTTCGATTATGGCCCCAGCGGGTACGTGGAAGGCGGCAAGAATGTCGGCGTTAATGAGACGACGGGCCAGATCCATTTCGAGATCAATGGGCTTGTCGAGCCGAAGACTCCCGAGGCCAGCCGTATCTGCCGTGAAGATTTGAACGAGGTCATTACCGCATTCGTCCAAGACAAGACGGCGCTGGAGCGCGGCCTGTTTGACCACGAAAACACTCTTCCCGAGGAATTGACGCAATTACGCATGGGCAAAATTGTGCGTGACCGCTATCCCGATCTGGGCGAAGAGGATCAGGAAGCGGTTCGCCAGCACGCTATCGCTGCCCTCAACCTGACGCAGCAGGCTAAACTGCCTACGGCTGGCGCTGGAGGCAATGCTGAGAGCGAGGCGAGGGCGAATACGGCGCTGATCGATGGTATCCGCAGGTATGCAATGGATGTGCGTGAACTCGACATTGACCTTATCGACCGCATCAATCCATTCGAGGCTGCGTATGCGGTTCTGGCGAAGGCGATGGATGAAAGAACGCTGCGACAGGTCCAGATGACCATTGCAGCAAAGAAGATCAGCATCTCGGTAGAAGAGGCGCGTGAATTGGCGGAGCGTGCGTTGCTGTTTAAGCGGGAGCGTGGCCGGGTGCCAGACATCAACTCGCAAGATGCCTGGGAGAAACGAATGGCCGAAGGTGTTGCGGCCTTTGCCCGCTACCGTGCCCAGCAGAAAACGGATGTTTCCAACGGAAGGGGTTGATTGGGGTTCAAATGAAGGCGACTACGGCTACGAATCAACTTTCCGATGACGAACTGCTTGCCGAACTTGGTGTGAGCGCCGATCCGCCAAAGACGGGCGGTCGAACTCCGCGCGAGGAACGCATCATCGCGGGATTTGAGGATGTTCAACGATTCTTCGAGGCGAATGGCCGAGTGCCTCAGCATGGCGAGGAACTCGATATTTTCGAGCGGCTGTACGCCGTGCGCCTGGATCGGCTGCGGTCGATGCCCGAGGCGCGAGCCCTGCTCGCTGGGCGAGACTCATACGGACTGCTCGCGGTGCCTGAGGGGCAAGAACTGCCCGAGTTGGATGAACTCAATGACGAGGCGCTTCTAGCCGAGTTGGGAGTGGGCGAAAAGGGCGAGAGCGACATCACCGTCTTGAAGCATGTCAGTCCGCGCAGTGAACGGCAGGCAGCCGAGGAGATTGCAAACCGCAGCGCTTGCCGGGACTTTGAACGCTTCAAGCCGTTTTTCGAGCAGGCTGAGAGTGATCTGCAAGCTGGGCGTCGGGAGTCGCGGCGGTTTGGAAAAGATGCAAGCGTTGCCGAGGGCGA
>PLST01000299.1 GCA_003164255.1 Acidobacteriaceae bacterium
CAGCTTCTGCGCCTACAACACCGGCGTCGGATGGCGCAACATTAGCGAGAAGATGCACATGACGGCCACGCTGACCAAGTGGTACGAAGAGCACGGCCGGCACGAGATTTTTGCCGGCGGCAAAAAGGTGGGCATGAGCCACGTGGGTCACGACCTGGCCCTGAACATGGAGCATGTGAACTCTGAAGCCAACCACACGCTCGATAACCTGGGCATTGCTAAGAACGCCCGCGAAGAAAAGATGCGCGCACGCGAAGACAAGCTGAAGCAGGAAGCAGAGAACGCGCAGATGGCCAAGCTTTATCGCGAGCATGTGCTCGGCGAGAAGCCGGTCGAAGGGCTGGTAAGGCTGGACGCAATTCGGCCCGCTTCAAACAACGCTGCTTCGCCGATCAACAGGCACACGGAGACGGAGCCTGTCGCTGGCGACTGATTGCTTCAACTCTGGTTCTCTCGCAGTACAAAAGGCCGTTCCGTTCCGGAGCGGCCTTTTACATTCTCAGCGTTTAGCAGCAAAAACAAGGATGGGTTTCCCCTCTGCGGGTGGGAGTCCACTGACCCCGACCCGTGGGTGGCTCCGCCTCCAAAAAACACGCGACGTTCAATTTGGCTCAGCAACCCTTGGCCGCTTTCAGCAATCATAGAAGTTAGAATGAAAAATTTACTATTGCAGAGCCTCCGATGCTTGTCCCTCATCCCCGTCCTCTGCTGCGCCGGTCAAGTCACGGGCCAGGGCGCGGGTAAGGTCTCAGGCCAGGGCGCAGGCCAAGCAGCAAAACAAGACGCAGGACAAGCACCAAAACAAGCCGCAGCACAGGCGGCTCCCGTTCTGGTCCGCCATGTCGTGGGAACCATGCACGGCTTTCTGGATCTGCGCTCGGAGGATGGCAAGGTCGTCGCCTCAGGAGACCTGGTTCAGGTGCCAAGCGGGGGCAACATTTCGGCGCAGTTGACCTTCCATTTTACCGATGGATCCATCGACGATGAAACAACCGTCTTTTCGCAGCGCCACACCTTCCAGCTCATCACTTACCACCACATTCAAAAAGGTCCAACCTTCCCTCACCCAATCGACCTGATGATCGACACCCGCACCCAGCAGGTCACTGTGCACTCGCAGAGCAAGGATGGCAAGGACGAAGTGAAGACCCGCCACATGCATCTGCCGCCGGACCTGGCGGACGGGCTGGTCTCGGACATCATCGAGAACATTCGGCCGGGCGCCGCGGAAACGAGAATTCCCGTGCTGGCAGCCACACCCGATCCGCGGATCGTGACGCTCGTGATTGCTCCCCGTGCCGAAGATCCCTACTCGTTGGCGGGTTCCTCTCGAAAGGGGATGCATTACGAGATCAAGATTGAGATTGGTGGAGTCGCAGGCATTGTGGCGCCCATGATCGGCAAGCAGCCGCCGAATATTCAGGTATGGATCATCGGCGGCACTGCGCCTTCGTTCCTGAAAGAGCAAGGCCCGCTCTATCCAGACGGCCCAGTCCTCACAATGGAACTCGTGAGCCCCACATGGCCTGACGCAAACCACTCCGGCAACTAGGGATGGTTGCGTAAATGCGACGGAACAAGTGAAGAACATCCCTCAGGGGCTAAAGGCCAGGTCCTTTTTGTCGTTTGCCTTGTGGCGCAGCTAAAGCCGCGCCCTTTCAAAGCCAGATCTGTGCGGCCATCTGTAGAACGGCTGTCTTTCTCGCATATCTTCGTCACCTCCCGTGGCTCAGGACTATCATGATCTGCAGAGTCCCAAGGCACGCGAGGAGAAATCCATGAGCAAACACCCGTTCGCCGACCACCAAGACCGTCGTGAGTTTTTGAAAGCGGGGGGAGCCGTGACTGCCGCATTCCTGGCGCCCGCAGCGCTGTCCGCCGAGGTGCCGCACACTCTTCCCGGCCTTCCTCTGAATCCCGTGACCATGGGCGCCATGCCAACGCGCAACCTGGGTAAGACCGGCTACAAGGTGGGCATCTTCTCGCTGGGCGGGCAGGCGGCGCTCGAAAAGGCGAATAACGAAGCGGTGGCCGTGCCGATTATCGAGCGCGCTCTCGACCTGGGAGTGAATTATGTGGATACGTCGTCGATTTACGGCGGACCTGAACGCTGGAGCGAGCAGTACGTGGGCAAGGTGATGGCGCACCGGCGCAACCAGGTCTTTCTGGCGACCAAGACCAAAGAGCGCACACGGGACGAGTCGCTCAAGATGATTGAGAAGTCGCTTGAGCTGCTGAAGACCGATCACGTGGACCTTTGGCAGTTGCACGACGTGGGCACGCTGTTTGACGTGAACGAGATTTTCGCAAAAGGTGGCGCGATGGAAGCGCTGCTCGAGATGAAAGAGCAGAAGGTGGTGCGGCACCTTGGGCTGACCGGCCACTACCGGCCGGATGCGCTGATGGAGGGCATTCGCCGCTATCCCTTTGACACGGTACTGCTGGCGATGAGCGCAGCGGATCCGCACCACTTCAGCTTTAACGAGGCGCTGCTGCCGCTTGCGGTGGAGCGGCAGATGGGCATTATCGGGATGAAGATCCCGGGGCGCGGACGGCTGCTTTCGAATTGGACGCCGCAGCCGCTCGACGTGCAGGCGCACATGTGGGAAGGGATGGTTCCGGCTCCGACGCCCGGCACGCTAACCATGCGCGAGGCCATGTACTACACGCTGTCGCGGCCGGTGAGCACGATCATTGTTGGTTGCGATTCGATCGCGCAGCTCGAGGAGAATGTGGGCCTGGCGCGTGAGTTTACGCCGCTGAACGACAAGCAGGCCGCGGAGCTGGTGGCGCGCGCCGAGCCGGTGGCGAAGCCGTCGCTGTTCTTCCGGTTCTACGATCGGCCATAGGCACCTCACCTGCGCGGTGTGCGGCACCTGCGGTGCGGCAGACGCGCTTCGCGCCCTTGTGCGAACCCGCGGGGCAGGTCTCGTTACAATTCTTTACGCAACTCCCTCCGAGTGCCTGTGTCTACACAACCACTGGCCAGTCAGGCGAGATGGCCGAAGGGAGAACAGGACAAATGAACATGACATCGAAGGGAACCATTCTTTTGGGCGTACTGCTTTCAGCGGGCATGTTGCTCGCCCAGGCGCCCGACGCCAACCAGGCTCCGGCTGTGAATCAAACGCAAGCGCAGCCCGGCCGACCGCACCGCGATTTCGATCCCAACAAGCAGGCCTCCCATTTAGGCCAGCGGCTTGGGCTCTCGAGCGACCAGGTGGCGCAGATAACGCCTATCCTGAGCGCGCGCCGGCAGCAGATGCAGACTCTGCGGGCCGATGCATCGCTTGCCGAACAGGACCGCCACGCCAAGGCAAAGGCCATCATGCAGGACTCGAACAGCAAGATCGAAGCCCTGATGACGGACACGCAGAAGCAGCAGTTTGAGCAGATGCTTGCCGAGCGGCACAACCACCAACACCGCCAGCCGCAGGCATAACGCGGATGCGGGAACAGGGTTCCCCACGGATGAAGAGGTCCCCAACGAGTGAATGATTGCTCGTTGGGGGAAGGGGAACGATTGAAGATGGTGGGCTGAGCGGCCTTTATATTTAAGTGATTCAATTCAACAATTACGGACGCGATTTTTTATATTGCCGCGAGTGTTTGCTGTTTCTGTGCGGGTACGTTTGAGTGGATCCTTTCAAAATCTCAGCGACGTGAAACTATAGCGACGATTCCCTCGGGAGCTAAAGCCCAAATCCGTCTTTATGGTTTGCATAGTGGCACAGCTAAAGCCGCGCCCTTTCAAAACCCGAACTGTGCGGTTAGTTCACGAAGCGTTTTCAAAACCCGGCCTATGCGTTTAGTTATCGAAATCGACGATTCTACACTTCCACCACGTTGATGCGCTTTGGATCGTCTGTGCCGAGATTATGAACGGTGTCGGCGGCCGTGTGTATGTAGCGCGGAGCGCGGCCCGCTGCCTCGAGCGTGGGAAGACCCGCGGAGATGCGCTTGCGGTTGAGCATTTGCCAGGCGGTGTGATCGACGGCCACGCGATCGTCGCCGATGATGAGGGCGTTGGGATACCAGAGGCGGTTGGGATGAACGTCGGGTCCGCCATCGTAGATGGAGGAGAGGGCGTCACCGATGGTGATACTGGTTTTGTCGCGCAAAGCGGGGATGCAACTGAAGTCCGCGACGGCGGGATCACCGTTGTTGCTGAGCGGCACTGGATGTTCGGCTGCGCTGAAGAGATTCATCATGGAGAAGGCGACGCCGGCCTTGTTGTGATCTTTGAGGATGGGCACGTTGATGACGAGAGCGCACTCGCGGGTAAGAATCCTGGATAGGCGGACGCGCACGGAGCCCCAGGTGTCGTCGTGATCTTCGTAACCGGCGACATCACTGCCGAAGCAGCGGATGCTTTTGTGGTCAGTATTGATTCTGAGGCCGCATGCTTCAAGGTTGCGCGCGTTCGAATCCCAGATGACGATGTTGCCGGGGCTGACGCCGGCTTGTTGCAAGCGTTCGCAGATGGACCTGACAAGCGCGGCGTGAGTAGCGCAGCCGCGGCCTGAGGAGCCGTCGACTTTGAGGCCGATGACGCGGTTCTTGTAGATGTGCGGGTAGCCAATGAACCGCCATGCTTCGAC